>RFHT01000134.1 GCA_003696835.1 Bacteroidota bacterium | reverse complement strand
TAGCCTATCCTGATTGAGGATGAGAATAATGGATTTCTGTTTCACGACGGTAACGAACAAGCAACATGCAGCAAATGTAGCAAAATGACTTTCCTCCCCCAGTACGTTTTGCGTGGAAAGCTTATTTGGCTGCGCGAATGGTATTCTGACATTTAAAAAGCTGAATTACAAGACATTAATTATTATTTGGCGAAATATTTATTTAATTGGATAATGATTCAGGAAGATAGTATAAGCGTGTTTTGTTGCTTTTTTCAAAACATTTTGATATGCTTGGCAAGCGATCACAAAAGGGGAAACCCGTCAATTTATTACACATTTTGAAATACACATATCCAAAATTTTACACAAACAACACGGCCCGAAAGCTGACAATTTTTTGTTTGCTTGTCTTTTCTGGCTTATGCGGCATGCATGCACAGCAGGAGGAAAAACTGGAAGAGCTGCTGCAAAAAAAGCTCGACAGCCTGTGTAGGGAAGAAGGCTTTCCTGGAGGCACTTTTGGATTGGTACTGGCCGATGGCAGCCAGATTGGCCTGGCTTGCGGCTTTTCTGAACCCGGCACCCCCATGCGTCCGGAGCACCGCATGCTTGCCGGCAGTATAGGCAAAACTTATGTGATGGCCGTGGCCATGCAACTGCTGGCCGAAGGCAGCCTGGACCTGGACCAACCCGTAGCGCACTACCTCGGGCACCTCCCCTGGTACCATCGCCTGCCCAATGCCGACTCCATCAGCATTCGCATGCTGCTCAACCATACCAGCGGCCTGCCACGCTATGTATTCCATCCCCAAATTTGGGAAACGGCCCTGCAGCACCCCACCAAAGTGTGGACTCCTGAGGAGCGCCTGCAGCATTTGTTTGACCAGGCGCCCGTACATGCTCCCGGCAAAGGCTGGTCCTATTCCGACACCGGCTACATCTTACTGGGGATGGTAATTGAACAAATTACGGGCAATACTTACTACCGTGAGGTAAAAAAGCGCATACTCAAACCCCTGGGCCTCAGGCACACTTCCCCTTCAAACAAACGCAGGCTAAAAGGACTCGCCCAGGGGTACTCCGGGGCCAGCCAGGACATTGCCCTGCCCGCCCAAATGGTTCAGCATGGCAAATACCGCCTCAATCCCCAACTGGAGTGGACAGGCGGCGGCATGATCAGTACGGCTACAGACCTGGCCAGATGGGCAAAACTGCTGCACCAGGGCCAGGCTTTCCCCTCTCACCTGCTGCCCGCTGTACAGCAGGCCGTGGACCTGCAGAGCGGCCAGCCCGCCCAAACAGGATATGGATTTGCCAACCAGATACACCAAAGCCCCTACGGCCTCATACACGGCCATGCCGGTATCATGCCGGGCTATTTGTCGGCCATGCAGTACGTGCCTGCCTACCAGTTTGGCATCGCCCTGCAAATCAATGCCGATGTGTTCAGTGGAAAGCTGAAAGCGGGAAGGTCCGTGGGCCAATTTCTGGCTGAACTCCGGCAGGTAGTGGTGCACTACCTCGAACAGGCCGAAAACAATTCCCAATAAAAAAAGCCCGGAGCAAAACGCCCCGGACCACACATTACCGCAAACTTAAACAAATCTTTTAATCGCTTTATCTTTAAGACTAAGCACCAGAGAAAAAGTCACATTTTTTTCAAATTTTTTTTCTATTTTCTCCCCTGCATGCTCAACTACCTGCTCTACCGCATATTGCTGTTTATTCCCATGCTGCTGTTCATTTCCCTGGCAGCCTTCGTGCTTACCCTGCAGGCACCCGATGATCCCGTGGACCTGCTGATAGGCTCCCAACAAGCATACGAGGTGGACATGCGCCTGGGGCGGGTACAGTTGGAGGACCCCATGTACCTATATAAGCGCGAAGAAAAGCGCAAACAGCTTCACCTGGATTTGCCCGTCTTTTATTTTAGCCTGCACCCCCTGGCAGTACCCGACAGTCTGTACAAAATCCCGCACAGAAAGGAAAGGGCCATGCTGCATGCCCTGGTTTATCAATATGGACACTGGCCCCATGTGCAGGCCTATTACCGCAGCCTGAAAACCCTCTACAAGGCCCATGAGCGCGACCTCAAAGCGGTCGGCCCCGGCGGAAAGTTTACCACAGAGGAAAGCAAACAAATAGGTACTTCCGTAGAGGCAGTAAAGGCCTTGCTGCAATTCAGCGATCCCCTCCGCATTGAAGCCAAATTCCAAAGCCTGCAGCAGTTGTACACCTCCTCCCCCACCCTGGCCCCGCTATGGCCCAAACTGGAACAGGTCATCACCGCCTGGAAAACCCTTCAGCAACAGCCTGCCTGCTGGAAACTCTACGTGCCGGATTTCAGCTTTTACGGCAGCCAAAACCAGTACCACAAATGGCTGATCGGGGTGCTCACGCGCCTGGATTTCGGAGAATCCTTCACCCGCAAAACCCCGGTTGGCCCCACAATACGCCAAAAAATGTGGTGGTCCTTTTGGTTTGCCCTGCTTTCCAGTCTGCTGGCCTACCTCATCAGCATCCCCCTGGGGGTGTGGACAGCCATGCGCCAGCACTCGCGCTGGGACAAAGGCATACAGGTGGGTCTCTTTGCCCTGGACGCCATTCCCAGCTTTTGGATGGCCTACCTCCTCATCCTGCTTTTTGCCAACGCCGACCTCATCAACCTCTTCCCGGCTACTTTTAATGACCACACCCACCCGCTGGTAATGCGCATGTTGTTGCCCCTTTTTGCCTATACCTACGGCGGACTTGCTTTTCTGAGCCGACAGGTACGCGGCAATATGCTGGAGGTGATCCAGCAGGAATACATACTGGCAGCCAGGGCCAGGGGCATACCCGAGCGGCGTATCTGGCTGAGGCATGCCCTCAAAAACGCAGCCCTGCCACTCATTACCATTTTTGGCACCTTTTTCCCCGCCCTGGTGGGTGGCTCCGTTATTTTGGAGCACATTTTTGCCATCCCCGGTATGGGCGACTATGTGTTGGAGGTCATTTCAAGCAAAGACCTGCCCGTGATCGTGGCTACCTTCACCCTGCTGGGGGGGATGACCATGGTGGGCTACCTGGTATCCGATATACTGTATCACCTGGTGGACCCGCGCATTCGGTTTTCAAAAACAAACTAAGCGCATGAAGCAGCTACGCAATATGGTTTCGGCATTGCGGCGCATGTTGCGCCGCGATCCCTTCGTGTTGGCGGCTTCCGGCTTCCTGCTTTTGATCATTCTCACCGCCCTGCTGGCCGACATACTGGCCAATGAACGCCCTCTGTACTGCCGCTACCAGGGACAAAGCTATTTCCCGGCATTTACCCCCGAAAAAATTGACACCCTCTACGACGCCCGGGGCAAGCTAGTGGAGGTGCTGAACTTTCAGCAACTGCCCTGGAAGCAGTTGGAGTATGAACAGGTCATCTGGCCACCAGTACCCTACGGGCCGGAAGAAGCCGATGAGCTCAGGCTGGTGAAGGCCAGCCCACTGGGGCCACAATACTGGCCGGGCGCTGAGCGCCGCCCGCTCCCTTTCCGCTTTCGTCACCACCTGGGCACCGACGAACAGGGAAAAGACCTGCTCGCCCTGCTCATCCATGGCTCGCGGGTGTCTATGAGTGTGGGGCTGCTGGCCGTAGGCCTGGCTGCCCTGCTGGGCATTCTGCTGGGCGCAGCCGCCGGCTTCTTTGGCGATTACCGGCTGAGGATTTCGCGCAGCAGCCTGCTGCTGCTCATTCCCGGCAGTCTGCTGGGCTATTTTTATGCCTTTGTGGTCAGGCAATATGTGCTCAAACAGGCCGCTGCGCTTTCCGGAACTGCCTTTGTGGGAGAGCTGCTCCTGAGCCTGGGGCTCTTTGCCTGCATACTGGCTGTTTTTGGGGGTCTGGGCTGGCTGCTGGCCCGGGCCGGCATTGGCCGGCGGCTTGTCAGCCTGCCGGTGGATACCTTCATCTCGCGCATCATTGAGTTGCTGCAGTCCCTGCCCACCCTGCTGCTGCTGCTCATCATTGCGGCCATTTTCAAGCCCGGCATCGGCCTGGTAGTGGGGCTTATCGGCTTGTTGGGCTGGACCGGCATCGCCCGCTTTGTGCGGGCCGAGGTGCTGCGCATCATGGGCCTGGAGTACCTGGAAGCGGCTCGCGCCCTGGGCTTTCCCAACCGCACACTGCTCTTTCGCCACGTCATCCCCAACGCCCTTACCCCGGTATGGATCATCATCGCCTTTGGCATAGGCGATGCCATCATGGCAGAAGCAGCGCTTTCCTTCCTCAATATCGGCATTCCGCACGAGATGGTCAGCTGGGGCAAACTGCTGCCCAAAACGCCCCTGGAAGCCTGGTGGCTCACCCTTTTCCCCGGCCTGGCTATTTTCCTTACGGTACTGGCTACCAACATACTGGGCGAGCGACTGCGCGATTGGCTGGACCCCCGCCATTGAAGGAAATTCTTCCGAATTTGGTCGAACAAATCGCCCCGTTTGCAGAATGACTTAACCTTAGCAGGGCTTTACTCGTAATCTAGGAGGAAATTCATACAAACATGATGCTACTAAATACTTTACTCGATTACGTACAAAATCCCTTTGCCAGTATCCCCACTTTTATTTGGGTAATTGTACTCTTTATTGTAATCAAAAATATCTGGCAAAGTGAAAACAGAAGCGAAACAGACAAAATCCTCTGGACGGCCCTCGTCTTTCTCTTCCCCATAGGAGGGGTCCTCATCTGGTGGCTGTTTGGGGGTAAAAACTAGCTTTTGCTCATACCGCCTGCTGCAACAGGTTTCCAACTAACAAATTATTCATCAAACACTATGATCATGGCTATCCTCAAAATCGCATTTTCCCTGCTGGTCATCTTTCTGGCCATTGTGTCCTTACTGAGTATCTGGAAAAACCAAAACAAAGCTCCTGTGGTCAAAATTGCATGGACATTGGGCGTTTTGCTTTTCCCGCTCGTCGGCTCGCTGGCCTGGCTGCTCATCGGCAGGTCGTAGATAGCTGCACGCACAAAAATTTAGACTTTCCTCTTAGTAACTCCTCGCGTCCATTCACCAGGTGAATGGGCATTTTTTTTAGGCGGTATGCCTGCTACTTTCTATGGCTTCAATGGCATGGAGCAGGCGTTCTTCACCCCGGCCCTTTATTTCGGCAAAGGGCACAGCTGCGTTTTGCAGGGCTTGCCTGTATAATTTTTCTAAAACTTCCCGCTCATGAGGGTGCTCGCGCTGGGGGTCAAACTCCCAGGGCAGGTCCGCCTGTGTCAGCAGGTGCAGGCGGTAGCTGCTCAACCGCAGGTGCTCCAATATCCAGGGATGACAGCGGCCGTATTTGTATTCACTCCAAATTTTGATTACCAGCAAATGCGTATCACAAAAGAGGAAGCCGTGGGCTGCCGGCAGCAGTTCTTCCTCCAGGGCGAGTTGTCCGCGGGCAATCTGCAGCAGGTCGGCCTCCTCATAGGGCCGGCCCAGTTGGTCGAGGTAGGTACGCGCATACTCAGGCACCCACAGGGTGCCGTAGTGCCGGGCCAGCTGGCGGGCCAGGGTGGTTTTTCCGGTAGATTCCGGGCCGATAATGGCAATTTTTTGCGTCATTTTGCTAATTTGGGAAAACAAAAGAAATGCGCGCCAATTGCCGGGTTTTCCGCATGCGGCTGTATGGCGGCACCATCTTCCATTTACAACCCAAACATACAAAACCATGAGCGAAACCCTCTACCAAGCCGATGTGATTGTGGTGGGCGCCGGCATAGCCGGCATCGTCACTACCCTGGAATTACTCTCACACGGAAAAAGTGTGGTCCTGCTCGACCGCGATATACCCGAACGCTTCGGCGGCCTGGCCAAAGAGTCTTTTGGCGGGATGTTTTTTGTCGATAGCCCCCACCAGCGCAGGGCTGGCATTCAGGACTCGGTGGACCTGGCTCTGAGCGACTGGCTGGCTACCGCACGTTTTGGGACCGATGACCACTGGCCGAGAAAGTGGGCCGAAAAATACGTACATGAATGCACCCCGCATATTTACCACTGGCTGCGCAAGCAGGAGGTCAGCTTCTTCCGGGTCATCAACTGGGTGGAAAGAGGGCTTTTTCACCCGGGCAATTCCGTGCCCCGCTTCCACATGGTGTGGGGCACCGGCTATGGACTCACCATGAGCCTGATTGCTAAGCTGGAAGCCCACCCCAATGTGCAGCGCATGCAGCGCTACTTCCGCCACCGCGTCACCGAGCTGCTGGTGGAAAACCAGGCCGTGGTGGGGGTGCGCGGCACCAACGAAGCCACCGGGGCGGAGTTTATTGCCAAAGGCGAATGCGTAGTCATTGCTTCGGGTGGCATCAACGGCAGCATCGAAAAGGTAAAAGCCAACTGGTACAAAGCCTGGGGCGAGCCGCCCGAAACCATCCTCAACGGCTCGCACCAATACGCCCTAGGCGACCTGCACGAAGCCACCGAACGCATCAACGGCAATGTCACCCACCTGGACTGGCAATGGAATTACGCCGCCGGGGTGCACCACCCCCAGCCCAAAAGACCCAACCACGGCCTGAGCCTGGTGCCCGTTAAGTCGGGCCTGTGGATGAACTACCGCGGCGAGCGCATAGGTCCCATCCCCCTGGTTACGGCCTACGATACCCGCTACATGGTGGAGCGCATCTGCCAGGAGCCCGTCAAGTACAGCTGGCAGGTACTCAACCTCAAAATTGCCTATAAAGAATTTGCCATTTCCGGCTCGGAACACAACGAAGCCATTCGGGAAAAGAAGCTCTTCCAATTTATCAAAACGGTGCTTTTCGGCAATAAAAAGCTGGTACACCAAATGCTGGATACCTGCGAGGACTTTGTCACAGCCAACAGTGTAGAGGAGCTGGCCGAAAAAATGAATGCCCTCTCCGGAGAACAGCACGTGGATGCCCAGCGCATGCGCCAGGAAATAGCGGCCTACGATGCCCAGATCGACCGGGGCAGGCGCTACCACAATGACGAACAGCTGCGGCGCATTGCCCACCTGCGCCAATACCGTGGCGACAGGGTACGCACTTGTAAATTTCAAAAGATCATGGACCCCACAGCTCTGCCCCTCATCGGCATACGCGCCTTTATTTTGTCCAGAAAAAGTACCGGCGGCATACAAACCGACCTGCAGGCACGGGTGCTCAGCAAGCCGCACAACGGCCAGCAACACCCCATTGAGGGGCTGTACGCCGTGGGCGAGTCCACCGGCTTCGGCGGGGGAGGCATGCACGGCCTGGGCGCCCTGGAGGGCACCTTCCTGGGAGGCTGTGTACTCACCGCCCGCACAGCTGCTCATGCCATTGTGGGCAAAAGTCTTTGAAACATGGTTTTGTGGGTAGGAAAGATTTCCCAAAATCAAGCATCACAGCGGATTGGATAAGCCCATGGAGATAATAAAGCGGAACCCCAAAGTGAAAGCCCCGGGACCCTTCCCCCACACACAGGCCAGACATGCAAAGTGTTCAGCTGCGCCTCGCTTTCGCCATGCTCCCGGCAGTGGAACCACTGCCGGGAGTGGGTGTATATCAGCTACACAGGCTACTGCCTGCTCACACAGGTAAAATTAAAGGGATAAGCGGCCCATTTTTCGTTCGGATACACTTCTTTTTGCTCTCCACTGAATTGTATGCGCATACCTTCGGCTTTCAGCGGCTCAGGAAGGTTGCAATCGTCCAGCCGTATGCTGTCCCCTTCGGGCACAATGGCAAACCTGCCAGGCTCCATTTGAATCACCATACCAGGCTGGTTGGTGTAGGTGCGCACCATGGCCCGGTCCTCGTAGCAATTGCTTTGTATTTCTACCGGGTTATCGCCACAATCAGCGGTGCGGTACAGCACGTCTTCACGCTCGCAGCTCATCATTCCGGCGAGCAGCATCGCAAACAACAAGCAGGTAATGGGTTTCATGATTCGGTGGTTTGGGTACATGATTGAGTTAAATTTTTAGCATTGTGCACACACAAAAGCGTCGTTTTTTTTATTCGCATACTAACTAAATCCGCCAGAAATACGATTTTTTCGCCCGGCGGGTTGCCAGTCTGTGTATTTTTGTTTTGGGTGTCTCTTCTGTATCAATGTTCTGTACTTTTTTGCTGCACTTGCAGCAGCCAGGCGATGGCGGCCTGGTAGCCGTATTTTCCCAACCCGGAAATCATGCCATCACAAGCAGGGCTGATCACAGAAGTGTGGCGGAAAGCTTCTCGCGCAAAAATATGCGAAAGGTGCACTTCCACCTTGGGAATGCTCAGCAGACGCAGGGCATCCAAAATGGCATAGCTATAATGAGTAAATGCTCCCATGTTGGCCACCAGACCTTGGGTGCCGTCGGTAAGGCACTGCTGCAGGCGGTCGATAATGGCCCCCTCGTGGTTGGACTGAAAGTAGTGCAGGCTGTGGGAGGGAAATGCCGCCCGCAACTCCTCCATGATTTGCTCAAAGCTTTCCGAACCATAGATGCCGGGCTCGCGTTTGCCCAGCATGTTCAGGTTGGGTCCGTTCAGGATGAGAATATTCATAATCTGCTTCTGGTAGGTTATCAATCCAGCAACTCCTGCTTGCGGCCTACTTCATTTGTTCCAGGGCCTCTTCCACCGTATGCACAGGCAGCTGGCAGCTATATTCGCGACAAACGTAAATGGTGGTTTGCTCCCCAAAGCGGTGCTGCAAAATGGGCAGGTTGCTGCCTGTTTCTGCCCCGGCAAATAATCTGTGGGGGTGGTAATGCTGCTCAAACTGCATGCGCAAGTTCAAAGCCTCCGGCCCCGTAATGGCCACCTCATAATGGGGAAATACCTGCTTCAGCATGAGCTGGCCCCAACAGGCATACCAGTCTGGCCCCTTGAGGATGTCGGCTTTGAGGTTGAGCAGCATCTTTCTGCTGCGGTCGCGGAAATCCTGCCGGTGGTAGAGCAGGCCCAGCAAAAAGAGGTTGTGGGCCATGGCCGAGTTGGAGGCGGGAATGACGTCATCCTGCAATTCGATTTTACGGGTGATGAGCACTTCCTCTTCGTCGGATGTATAAAAAAACAGACCACTCTCCTCATCGGAGAAGTGGTTCCACACATAGGTGGTATGCTTCATGGCCTGCTCAAGCCATTGCTCATCAAAGGTAACCTCATACAGGGCTATACAGGCTTGTATGAAAAAAGCATAGTCGTCCAGAAAGGCCGGAATACTGCGTTTTCCATTCTTGTAGTTGCGGTACAAGCGGCCTCCCTCCTCAGTCATTTGGTCGCTCAAAAAGCGAGCCGTTTCCACGGCCTTTTCCAGGAAGGCGGCTTCCCCAAACACCCGGTAAGCATCCACATACCCCTTCAGCATGAGGGCATTCCAGGAGGTGAGAATTTTGTCGTCGGTAGCAGGGCGGGTACGCTGCTGCCGGGCTTCAAACAGGCGGGCCCTGCAGGCTTCCATTTTTGCCTTAAAAGAAGCTACGTCCAGTTTCCAGCGCTCTGCAAAATCCTCTTCGGTTTCCAGCACAAACAAGACGTTGGTTTGCTCCCAGTTGCCCATGGGGTGCGCATTGTAATAGTCGGCAAACAATTTGGCATCTTCTCCCAGTAGCTGCTCTATCTCCTCGTACTGCCACACGTAATACTTGCCCTCTTTGCCCTCGCTGTCGGCATCCAGGGCAGAGTAGAAGCCACCGCCAGGGGCACACATTTCCCTATTGATAAATTCCAGGGTCTGATACACCACCCGTTTGTAGCGGGGAAGGGGATTTTTTTGATAGGCTTCGGCATACAAACTGACCAGTTGGGCATTGTCGTACAGCATTTTTTCAAAGTGGGGCACTTTCCAGTAGGGATCTACGGCATATCGGGCAAAGCCCCCTCCCAGGTGGTCGTAAATGCCGCCAAAAGCCATTTTGTCCAGGGTGACGTCCACGGCCTGCTGCAAGGGCTCGTGCTGCAGGTAATGGGCAAGCCGCAGCAGCAGGCCGTTGTTCATGGGCAGGGGAAACTTGTTGCGACTTGATTTGCGGCCGCCCCACTTGAGGTCCAGGCGCTCCAGCCAGCCGTCGGCCATTTGCTTTACCTCCTGCAGGCTAAAATCGGTGGGCTGGCTGACGGGCGTTACCTTCCCCACTCCCTTGATGGCCGCCTCGAGGTTGTCGGCATATTCTATGGCCCGCTGGGGCTGCTCCCGGTAGAGCTGCACCACCTGAAGCAGCACCTGTTTCCAGTTTTCTTTGGGGAAATAGGTGCCGCCAAAAATGGGCCGTTTGTCGGGCAAAGCAATTACATTGAGGGGCCATCCGCCCTGCTGCCGCATGATCATCACGGCATCCATGTAAATTTTGTCGATGTCGGGCCGCTCTTCCCGGTCCACTTTGATGTTCACGAAATGGGCATTCATCAAATCGGCCACCTCTTCGTCCTCAAAACACTCGTGCTCCATGACGTGGCACCAGTGGCAGGCGGCATATCCAATGCTCACCAGTATGAGTTTGTTTTGCTGTTTGGCCATCTCGAGGGCCTCCCGGCCCCAGGGGTACCAGTTTACCGGGTTGTGGGCGTGTTGCAGCAGGTAGGGGCTGCTTTCATGTATGAGTTGATTGGGCATGGGGGCAAATTAGGAAATTTTTGGCAGGGAATAGCGGAAAAAATAAAGCAGCCCCCTACAAGGAGGCTGCCACAATATATGTTTGTAGAAATCAGTTTCCACCTTCTTCCCCTGCAGCTGCCGGGTCGGAAGACTCGGCCGGGGTACTCAGGTCAGGGATGGAAGTGGGGTCCTGTATGATCTGGTTTTCAATGGATTGCTGCATCATGGATCCCTGATTGCTACCCGTGGAGGAAGAACCCGCCACGTTGGCCAGGAATGCGACCAGCGCCAGGCCACCGGCCAGGTACCAGGTAATTTTTTCTATGGCTTCGTTGCTTCTGCGCGCACCCAGCATTTGGGTGGCACTGGAAGCCCCAAAGGTAGAGGAAAGCCCCCCCCCTTTGCTGTTTTGTATCACAACTACAAAAATCAGCAGGGCGGCTACCAGCACAGACAATATTCCTAAAATGACAAAAAGACCACTCATTACTGTTCTAGTTTTTTAATTTGGGTGTCAAAATAAGCACTTTTTTCGGGGAATAACAAGCGAAGTTTTTGGTAAATGCGTCGGGCCTCGGCATAGTTTTTTTGTGCCAGGTGCAACCGGGCCAGGGTTTCAGTCACAATTTCCTCGCTGGGGGCCACACTTTTCTCGGCCTCGGGGTCGGGGGCCGTGTCGGGCCGTTCGAGCAACTGCCGGGGAGTAGGGCGGCTTTTGAGAAACTGGTCCAGCATTTCGGCTATGCCCGAAGCTGGGGGCTGCTCCTTTTCTGTATGCACAGTCAGGGCCTCCTCGGTCTGCTCCCGGGCGGCATGCTTTTCATGGGCGGAGGCTTTCCGGCCTGCAAGCAGCCTGGCCTGGGCCAGGTATAGCTGAATTTGGGTTTTGATTTTTTTCAGTTCGGTCACATACCTGAGCGTCAGTTCTTTGATCAACATATTCAGGTGTTCGTTCTTCCTCCCCGAAGGGCCGGTTTCATTTATACTCAACAACTGATCATGCCGTATAGGGGGAGAAGGCAACTGCTCGAAATCCAGCAGGGCAAAAAGAAGGTTGTGGGCCACCCCCCAGCGGCCCGGCTCTGCCTCGGCGTGATTGGAGGACAAAGGCAGGCTTTCGCCACGGGGTATGTCGTGTAGGCTTTGGCCCTCCATGTAGTTTCTCAGCAGGCGCCTGTTGGGGGCATGGGTGGCCGCCTGAAAGAGCAGCTCCTGACTGCGATTTTGGCGGGCAAGCAAATAGTAAGGCAAGGCAAAATAGGGATGGGTACGCGTCATTTCTTCCACCCATTCCATTTCTTCCTCATCCAATGGCTGGCGCGTACTTTTGTGGTATAAATCGAGTACATTCATTTGCTTACCGCTATGCCCGGGCTTTGTTTAGTAATTAGAATATTCACAAAAATAAGCATTTCCGCGCGCTTTCGCCAACTTCAGCTCACTGAATGTGCAAAACGAGCCCCTGCCATGGCTCAAACACCACCCAAACAGCCCCCTTTCAACTACCGGATCCGGTCCACCGAGCGCACCAGTTCCTCATCGGCTTTGATTCGCCTGATGGCCCACCACACCAGCACGAGCGCCAGCACGGGCAGGGCAAAGCCCCATTGCACTTCTATGCCGCCGGAAGAGCCCCCCAGCAGAAAAGGGCCATTGTTGGTAAAAAGCACCAGGCTCAGCACCTCCAGCAGCAGGGCTACCAGGCCCACA
This sequence comes from Bacteroidota bacterium, assembly GCA_003696835.1. GTDB lineage: Bacteria > Bacteroidota > Bacteroidia > J057 > J057 > J057. The sequence goes on along the minus strand of RFHT01000134.1, from coordinate 459 downwards.
TAGCCCCATTTCATCTGGCGTTTGCGGTTGTGGTACTGAAAAATGCTCAAAAACAGCCAGGCCGAGGCAATTACCACCAGACTGAAAAATGCCAGGTGGAAGGGGTTTTCGGTAAAACTGATCTCCTGTGGACCGGCATCGCTTTGCTCGGCCGTAACGGCCAGGCCGTTTACTACTTCCCGCCCATTCCCAAACTGGTACATCCAAAGCGGAGCCGCCAGCACGCCCAGGTTGCAAAGCACCGCTACCAGCAGCAAAATTGATTGTAATCTCTGTATCATTTGTATAGTTATAATTGAAATGAATGCATGTACTGAGCAACAAATTTAGCAGAATTTTGCCTCCCGTAAAAGCAGCCAGGTATGGCAATCGCATAAAAAATTAAGAGCGAAAAATAGCTTAACTTGGGCAAAGAAGCCATGTCCCAGTTGCAAGCCCACCTTCCGGGGTATCAGCTCC
>RFHT01000817.1 GCA_003696835.1 Bacteroidota bacterium | reverse complement strand
TTGCGGGAGGCATCGGGCAGCCAGGTGGAGCCCACATCTATAACGATGGCACCGGTTTTTACCATATCGGCCGTAACCAGGCCGGGGCTGCCTGCGGCAGCCACCAGCAGGTCGGCCTGGCTGCACAGCTTCCGCAGCAAAGGGCGCGGCGTCTGGCTGTGGCAGAGGCTGAGGGTGGCATGGGCATATTCTCCTTTGCCCGAGAGCAGCAAAGACAAGGGACGCCCCACCAACTGGCTGCGGCCAATGACAACAGCATGCTTGCCTGCTACCGGCAGGCGGTACCGCCTGAGCAGTTCTACTATGCCTGCTGGAGTGGGCGGCAGCAGGTAGGGTCTGCCCTGGGCCAGCAAGCCTACATTGTGAGGGTGCAGCACATCCACATCCTTCAGCGGAGCAATGCACTCACTCAGGTAGTCAGGGTCCAGTTGGGGAGGCAGGGGCGTTTGCAGCAGCAGGGCATCCACCGACTCATCCTCGTTTAAGCGGCGGATGTGTGTTTCCAGCTCTGCCTGGCTGATGTGGGCGGGCAGTTGCAGCTTGCTCACTTCAAAGCCCACCTGCTGGCCTGCCCGTAGCTTGTGCCCTACATACGTAGCCGAGGCGGGATCGTTGCCCACCAGCAGCAGCACCAGCCGGGGTGCCCGGTGGCCCTGCGCCCGCAGTGCCATCACACTATTTTGTATTTCTTGCCGTATCTCGCGGGCAGTTTGCTTGCCGTCAAGCCATTGCATGCCTCTTTGCTTTGAGTTTGAGGCCACAAAGATAGCACACCTGGCACTCAGAAGCTATTTCCTGCCCAATAACCTTTGGCGCAAGCTGCCAAAGAGGTGTTTGCGTTTCACCTTTACACAGGCAAAGGGGTTTTGAGGCCCGCTTTCGTGCTGAATGCGGTCCAGAGCGGTAACCACATAGGTGTATTTGCCCGGCACAGCCAGGGTAGTGTCGAGGTAAAAGGGCTGGTGAGCCCCTACTACATCCAGCAGATGGGTGGCCTCATCGGTAGAGCCGGGCTTTTTGCCTTTGAAACGGTAAATGGCATAATAAGCCGGGGCGGGCTTGCTCTGCGGTTGTTGCCAGCTGAGCAGCACACCTTTGTGTTGTGAGCTGCCTTCCAGCTCTGCAGGGGCCAGGGGTGCCTGCGATTCCAGCCAGCCCATAACGGGCACCAACGCCGGGCGGGCATATAGCCCATTCCTCAAGGAATCGTTGATGCCCAGTGGATTGGACTTAAAGGACCTGGCGCTGAAAAAAATGCTGCCCTGTACCTCCTCAAACTCGCGGTTTAGCCTGATTTGGCGGGGAATCTGGTCGGGCAACTCCCAATTCTTGTCGGCATTATTGTTGATTTTATAAACCCCGTGCCCGGCGTAGAGGTGCCTGCCGTTGGCCACATTGCGCCACCAGTCCAGGGTTTTTTCATAGGGCACCAGCTCGTAGCCAATGCTGAAATACAGCTGAGGTGCTACATAGTCGATCCATTGGTTTTCCAGCCATTTGCGAATATCGGCGTAGAGGTCGTCGTAGGAGGTCTGGCCTGCGCGGGTGGGAGAGCCAAGGGGGTCCTTGTCCTGGTTTCGCCACACGCTGAAGGGGCTGATTCCAAACTTCACCCAGGGCTTTTCCAGCTTAATTCTGCGGCTGAGCAGGCGAATAAATTCGCTTACATTATGGCGCCTCCATTCCTCTACTTCCTCATAAAAGCCTCCGTATTTGCGAAAGCTGGCCGTATCGGGGAAGGCTTGTTCGGGAATTCGGTAGGGGTAAAAATAATCGTCGAAATGCACCGCATCTATGTCATAACGGCGCACCACATCCAGCACCACCTTCATCACATAATCTCTGGCATCGGGTATGCCGGGGTCGAAATAGAGGTTGGCGCCGTAGCGCACAAACCACTCGGGATGCTCCTCCACAATATGGCCCGGCGCCAGCAGTTTGAGGCTGTCGTAGTCCACCACGGCCCGGTAGGGGTTGATCCAGGCGTGAAATTCCATGCCGCGCTTGTGGCAGGCATCAATGGCAAAGTCCAGGGGGTCGTAGTAGGGCATGGGGGGCCTGCCCTGCTGGCCGGTGAGCCATTCCGACCAGGGCTCGTATTTGGATTCGTAGAAGGCATCGGCCGAAGGCCGGATCTGCATAATGATGGCATTCATGCCATTTTTGCGGTGAAAGTCGAGCAGCTCAATGAGTTCCTGCTGCTGGGTTTCTGCATCCAGGCCCGCCTGTGAGGGCCAGTCGATGTTTTTGACGGTGGCTACCCATACCCCCCGGAATTCGCGTTTGGGGGGCTGCTGGGCATAGAGGGAGGTACTTCCCATTAGGACGATGAGTAGAAAAAGGGTGCACGTTCTTATCATGCCATTATATTACGCACAAAGTAGAAAGTTTCAAAAAAAAGCCTTTTCCCCTGCCCCGGTTTACAAATTGAGCCAGTAGGTGAGCTTGGCCACCAGGGCGCGGTTGCGCACGCTGAACTGGCTGAAGGGGTCGGCCAGGTAGTTGTCGGTATAAACGATGAAAAAGTCGGAAACGGGCTGGAAACGCCACTGGAAACGGGCGTTGATGTTGAGGTTGTCCAGTTGGCTGTTGTATTGAATAAAGGTGGTGAAAAACACATTTTTGGAGAAGGTGAGGTCTATTCTGGGGCCTATGAGCCAGAGGTTGGCCGGCTCAAAAGGTGCATCCAGGCGTATGTGGTTGTAGGTATAGTCGAGGGAAACGAAGCCATAGGGCTGGTAACGCAGGCTGAAGCTGCCGCTGAGGCCCGCCCGCAAGCCGTTGTAGAACTGCCCCACTGTGGGCATGAGGCGGTAGGAGAAGACCTTGCGCGGGTCGGAGCTGAAGCTGCCGCTGAGGGCCGAATAGGTATAGCTGCTGCCCGCCTGCAGGCGGGCCAGGGGGTCTTGCTGAATGCGCGTGGGGTCAAAGTCGCGCAGCAAAAACACATAGGTATTTTCAAACTGCAGCATGGCCCGTGCACTGTTGTTGAAATTCATCTCCCAATTCACTTCCAGTTGCCGTTCATTCAGCCCCCAGCGGGGCAGCAGGGTGGAGCCGTCATTGCCCGCCTTAAAAAACATGCGGTAGTCAAAGCCCAGGGTATGCTGGCTCACCTTACCTTTTTTGGGGTAAAAATAGGTCTCAGCCTCAGGGCTGATCAGCAGGTAATCGCGCCGGGGCACAAAGCCAATTTCGGCATCAAAGCCTTCACCCACATAAACATGTGCCCATTCCAGGCGGTATTTGCGGCGCAGGTATTCAATCTGGAAACCCTGCGAAAACTTGTCCTTTTTATTGGCCGTGGTAAAGGCCTGGTGGTAAAAAGCCTTGCCCCGGAAGCGGTTGTTTTTGTCGCCTATGAGGTACTCTATGCCTGCCACCCGGTTGTAGGGGTTAAATTGCCCCTCGCTATCCTGCGCATTTACGGCTTGCTTGTTGGCAAAGATAAAGGAGAAGTTCGACCGGCTGAACACCTTGTACTGCAGGGTAGCCACAGTGTAGTTAAACTGGGGCAGGCCGTTGCGGGCCTGTTTGGCCGTTTGCATGTTGAGCAGGCCCACGCGCAGGCGCTCGTTGAGCTTGCCGCTGAGGCGGGCGCCAAAAATGATGGGGTTCTGGAAGTTTTGGCCGGTGGTGGTATCCACTCCCACGCCTATGCGACGCGAAAAAAAGGGGTTGACCCTACTGAGGCCATAGCTGCCAAAGAGGTCGGCATTTTCCTGAAAAAACTGCCGCTTTTCGGGAAAAAATATTTCAAAACGATCCAGGTTGGTCACCTGCTGGTCCACCTCTACCTGCGAAAAGTCGGGGTTGATGGTGAGGTCGAGGTTGAGGCCGGAGGTGATGGCAATTTTGGCATCGCCACCGGCATTGGCCGTCCATTCGGGAGCAGTTTGGTCGGCCTGCTGGTAGTCGCGGCTAAAGCCACCAATGGAGTAGGGGATGACCGAAATGTTGGGGCCGGGCTTTTGCAGGGCTTCGGGCCAGCGCATTTCACCCATAAAACCCAGGTTCATGACGATTTGATTGCGGGGAATGCGCACCCAGGAGGAAATTTCGCTGCTCTGGGCGTCGAAGCGGTAACAGTTGAAACGCCAGCGGGTGCTGCCGGCCTGGTAGCGCAGGGTTTTGAAAGGAATGGCAAACTCGGCCACCCATTCATTGCCGTTTATACGGGCCTCGCCATACCAGCGGTTGTCCCAGGAATCTTCAAAATCGGTGCGCTGGGTGCCCCCATTGGAAATGATGGCTTCCCGCCTTACCCCATAGGGGTTCATGCCAAACAAAAAGGCATTGGTTTTGTCGTTGAAGGTATCAAACAGCAGGCTGATGTTGTCATTTCCCCAAAAATCATAGTCCCGCCGCAGGGAGGGAATGACATAGTTGGGGCCTTTGCTGCGACAACGCACTCCCACGTACAGAAACTGCTGGTCGTAGGCCATGTAAATTTCGGTGGGTGCCTGGGCGGGCAGGGTGTCGGTGGGGAAATTTTGCCAGAAATTGGTTGCCGGCTTTGACCGTTTCCACACCGCTTCCTCCAGCCGGCCATCCAGTACCACGGGCTCCGAAGTGTGTTCCACCTCTACCGAAGCGGTGGCGGGGGTATTGGGAGGGGATGGGGCCTGCTGGGCCTTCAGGGCAGGCAGTACTGCCAGTATGTATAGCGGAAAAAGTAATAGTAAACGCATCATATACCAGGCTTAGAAGAGCAAAGGTAGCAAGTGTATGGCAGAAGCGCAGGAGAAATCGATATTTTGCGCCTTTGCGGATATTATTTCGGCAAACTACTTATGCTCCGCTGCTGCCAGCATAGTGGGTAGCAATGCCCATGCAATCCTTCCAACTTTTAACAGCTGCCTGCTGTCTTTATGAAAGCATATTTAAGCTGGGTAAATCAAATGTAGCAACATGAACAGACAATGTTTTTTGCCACTGCTGCTCTACGGAGTGGCCCTATTCGTTATGGGTTGTCTCAAACCTGAAGACGTACGCAGCTGCAAGGGGGAATCGGCGGTGAGCCTGGAGGGCGGGGTATGCCTCATCATGGAGCACCCGGGCCTTTCGCCTACCCAAAAAGCCACAGTCGAACGCAACATTTCTGCAGGTTTGCAGCGCATTCAGGCCCTCATGCCCATAGAGAACCTGCGCATACAGGTGGTGGATCGCCCGGCCCTGGTGATTCCAGAAATTGGGCTGGGCGGGTACAACCCCAACCAGGAGGAAGTCATCATCGCCATCAATACGAATTTTGCCCAAATCGATGAAGCGCTGGAAAGGGAACTACTGCCCCAGCTGGCCCACGAAATTCACCACGCCAGGAGGAG
>RFHT01000816.1 GCA_003696835.1 Bacteroidota bacterium | reverse complement strand
GGGCTAAGTAGCCCCGCGGCTTTAGCCCGGGGCTTCCTTTGCCCCGCGGCTTTAGCCCGGGGCTTCCTTTGCCCCGCGGCTTTAGCCCGGGGCGTTGAGCAAATCCCTGCCTTCCGCGCAGCGGGCGTTCTGGTACCCAATCCGCAGGGGATGCCTAATCGCGTTTCTGGCATTGCCCCCAACTCCTCCACGAAAATGAGGGGGGTTCCCCTTTTCAGGCGGCTGCGCCGCCTGAAAAGGCCTCAACTCCCTTGCCCCGCGGCTGGTAGAGCCCCCTGCTTCAGCATTCACTATATATTCCCTACAAAGCTGCCAACAAAATGAGGGGTGATGCGTTTTGTGGAATAGAAAGCGGAAAATATGGAAGCAGAAAAACCCATTGTGATCTTTGACGGCCACTGCAATTTTTGCAATGCATCGGTAAACTTCATCCTGGAACGGGACCATCAGCAGGCATTTTTGTTTACCCCCAACCAGGGCGATACGGGCAAACAGTTGCTGGCCGGGCATACAACTCCTGCAGGCACCGAGACCCTGTATCTGTGGGAAAACGGCCGGCTGTACGAGCGCTCTACGGCCGTGCTCCGCATTGCCCGCAGGCTGGGCTTTCCCTGGAAGTTGTTGTATGGGTTCATCCTTATTCCCCCCTTTATTCGCGATGGGGTATATAATTTCATCGCCAGAAACCGCTACCGCTGGTTTGGCAGGCGTGAGCACTGCCGGCTGCCTTCGCCTGCCGAGCAGGCCCGCTTTATTTAAAGCCGCCTCATTCGAAAATTCAAAAATGCCCTTGACAAAAGGGCTGTAGTCTTATACATTTGCCGGGAATTAAAAACTGATTTTGCGAAAAATGGATATACAGGTACAAAACCTCACCAAAGTCTATGGACCGCAAACCGCAGTAGATAACATTTCATTTGACGTAAAAACCGGAGAAATCATCGGCTTTTTGGGGCCCAATGGTGCAGGAAAGACCACCACCATGAAAATCCTTTCCTGCTATATGGCCCCCAATTCCGGCACGGTAAAGATAGGCGGCTATGACATCTTCGAGCAACCCGAAGAAATCAAAAAACGCATAGGCTACCTGCCGGAAAGCAACCCCCTCTACTATGAGATGCCAGTTTTGGAGTATTTGGCGTTTGTAGCCGAGCTCCAGGGCCTGAGCAAAGCCGACATCCCCGGGCGTATGAAAGCTATCGTGCGGATGTGCGGCCTCAACCGGGAGAAACACAAAAAAATTGGCGAACTCTCCAAGGGCTACAAGCAGCGGGTGGGCCTGGCCCAGGCCCTCATCCACGACCCGGAAATCCTCATTCTGGATGAGCCCACCACTGGCCTGGATCCCAACCAGATTGTGGAAATCCGCCACCTCATCAAGGAAATTGGGCAGGAAAAGACGGTCATTCTCAGTACCCATATCCTGCCGGAGGTGGAAGCCACCTGCGACCGCATCCTCATCATCAACCGGGGTAAAATAGTGGCCGACGGCAGCCCCGACGCCCTGCGGCGTGCCGGCGAAGGAGAGGAAATGCTCACCGTGCAAATCAGCGGCCCCGGCATGAATGAGGTGTTTGAAGCCCTGATGAAGCTGGAAGGCATCAGCTCTGTGGACCCCCTGGAGGGAGAGCACCGCTACCAGCTCGCCAGCAAGGGCGGCCTGGCTACGAGAGAGGCCATCTTTCGCCTGTGTGTGGAAAAAGGATGGGTGCTCACCGAAATGACGCCCATACAAACCCGGCTGGAGGACATTTTCCGACAATTGACCCTCAACTAACAGAACCAACATCATGAGCAATATCTGGATCATCGCCAAACGCGAATTACAGACCTTTTTCGACTCGCTTATTGGCTACATTTTGCTGGTGGCTTTCCTGGGCATTACCGGCTTCCTGACCTGGATACTGGGAACGGATATTTTCCTCATTGGTCAGGCTACCTTGGAGCCCTTTTTTCAGTGGGCCTACTGGACGCTTTTTTTCTTCATCCCGGCCCTCACCATGCGCATGATTGCCGAAGAGCGAAAGGCCGGCACCCTGGAAAGCCTGCTCACCCGTGCGGTGAGCGACTGGCAGGTGATAGTGGGCAAATACCTGGCCTGCCTGCTGCTCATTGCCCTGGCCCTGGCATTCACTCTGCCTTTTTACCTGGTGGTAAGCTGGCTGGGGCCCGTTGACCACGGTGCTGTGTGGTGCGGTTACCTGGGCTTGCTGCTGCTCAGCTCGGCCTACATCAGCATCGGGCTGTTTGCCAGCAGCCTCACCAACAATCAAATCGTGGCCTTTTTGCTGGCCCTGCTCATTGGCCTGTTTTTCCAATTGCTTTTCGACATCATGGCCGGAAGCTCTACCGGCGGCATTGCGGCCCTCATTCACTACCTCAGCTTCACGGCCCACTTCGAGTCCATCTCCAGGGGGGTGGTAGATTCCAGAGATGTGATCTTCTTTGTCTCTTTCACCTTGCTGGGACTCATTCTGGCCGAAATGCAATTGCTTAAACGAAATATAGTGGGATAGGCCTACGGCCAAGTGTTTACCCTATTTCTCAAAACGCTGAATCATGAGACTAACTAAACATACTGTTACCATCAGGTTGGCATTGTTCATTGGCATATTTGTGGTCCTCAACCTACTGGCCAATGAGGTGTACCTGCGCCTGGACTTCACCGCCGACAAGCGCTACACCCTCAGTAACACCACCAAAGACATTCTGCACAACCTGGAAGATGTGGTTACCGTAACGGCTTATTTCTCCGAAGAGCTGCCCCCGCAGCTTCAGTCTGTACGCCAGGACTTCCAGGACATGCTGGAGGAATACCGCAACACCTCGGACAATAAGGTGGTGTATGAATTTGTCAACCCCAACAAAGACGAGCAAAGCGAAATGCAGGCCCAGCAAATAGGCATTGCGCCTCAGCAGATAGCCGTGCGTGAGCGCGACAAAATGAGTTCGCAGCGGGCCTATATGGGCGCCATCATCAAATACGGTGGCCAGCAGGAGGTTATTCCGGCCATACAACCCGGCGCCCGCATGGAATACGCCCTCTCCAGGGCCATCAAAAAAATGACCGCTACGGACAAGCCCAAAGTGGGCTTTGTAACCGGGCATGGCGAGCCGCCCCTGCAAAACCTCGCCCAGGCCCTTCAGGAACTCAGCACCCTCTACGAGGTGGATTCCGTATCCCTGGCCACCGAAAATGCCTGGGCCGAATTCAAAACCCTGGTCATCCTCGCTCCTTCGGATACCATCCCCAAAGATCAGCTCAGCCAGCTGGATCAGTTTCTGGCCAGTGGCGGCAGGCTGCTGGCGGGGGTCAATGCCGTGGAAGGAGACTTCAACCAGCCTATGTGGACCAGCCTGCACACTGGCCTGGAAGACTGGCTGGCCCAAAAGGGCATTACGGTAGAAGCGGCCTTTATTACCGATGCGCAGGCGGCCCCCATCACGGTGCAGCAGCGCCAGGGCTTCATGGTCTTCAACCAGCAACTCACCCTCCACTACTTCCCCATCATCACCCAGTATGCCGATCACCCCATTACCCAGGGGCTGGAGGCAGTGGTATTTCAGTTTCTCAGCCCGGTTAATTATACCGCCACCGACTCCAGCCTGCAGGGCGGCCCCCTGGCCTTTACGTCTGAGCTCAGCGGCAAGGTGCTTCCGCCTACCCGTTTCGACATCAACAAGAGATGGTCGGAGCTCGACTTTACCTACGGCCGGCAAAGTGTAGCCGCCTGGATGCAGGGGCCCATAGGTGGAGAGGCCGAAAGCAAAATCGTCGTCATTGGGGATGGCGACTTTCCCATTGGCCAGCCCGGCCGGGGCGTTAACCCCAACAACATCAACCTGCTGGTAAACAGCGTGGACTGGCTCACCGATGATACGGGCCTCATTGAACTGCGCACCAAAGGAGTGGAAAACCGCCTCATCGACAGGCAGCTCAGCGATACCCAGAGATCCCTCATCAAATACACCACCTTTCTGCTTCCTATCCTGATCGTGCTTGCCGTTGGCTTTTTCCGTATGCAGGCCCGAAAAATGAAGCGTGTACGCTGGATGCAGGAGGAGTATGAGTAGGAACAAAAACGACAAAACGAACTTGGCTTATGTTCAGAAAATTCAGCAATAAACAGCTTTTGATCGCACTGGCCGTACTGGCCGTGCTATACCTGGGAGCCGTGATGCTGCACTCCGGGGGTGATCAAACTTTCAGGAAAAACATCGCCGTGGTAGATACTGCACGCGTCAACAACATGCTCATTATCCGCCCGGGTGGGGAAAGCATTAGCCTGCAGAAAAGCAGCGGCGCCTGGGTGGTGAACCTGCCCGGCGGAAAAGCTGCACCCGCTGCCGGCAGCAGCGTGGAGTCGGCCGTAAACAGCCTGGTATCCCTGGAAGCAGTACAACTGGTGAGCCGCGATGAGGAAAAGTGGAGTGAATACAAAGTAGATACTGCCGGCACGCGCGTGCAACTGCTGGAGGGGGATGAACCCCTGCTGGACATCGTGCTGGGCCGGTTTGAATACAAACAAAGCGGTCCCCAAAACTACGTACGCTTGTACGATGAAGACGAGATTTACCTGGTAAACGGCTTCCTGGAGATGAGCTTCAACAAGGAGCCCAATGACTGGCGCGATAAGGAACTGGTAAAAGGCTCCAGAAGCGAGTGGTCCATGATTGCCTTCAATTACCCGGCCGACAGTTCCTTCCAGCTCGTGAAAGGGGAGGACAACAAATGGCGCTTCAGCGATTCCACCGAGGTGGATGCCAGCAAAATGAGCAGCTACCTCAGCACCCTGGAAAACCTCAGAGGCATCACCTTTGTGGACGATATGCAGGCACCCGGCAGCCCGCTGATGGAGGTTCAGGTCACCGGCTCGGGCAGCGCCCTGCAAATCAGGGCCTATCCCAAAGCTGACGGAACAGGCTACATCATCTCCTCCAACCAAAACCCCGATGCCTACTTTGATGGCAGCAGCCTGTGGAGCCGGGTATTTGTGGGAAAAAGTCACTTTTTGCCCCCTCCACCTGAGTCGTGAAGCAGGTCTGACTGAGAGGCGCCACATTTCCGGCGGCTATGGGCCAGCGCCCATAGCCGCCGGCTTGCTTTTCAGGGGTTCTTTTTGGGAGCTTGCAAAGCCCGGTGGCCCCATTTCCCCTACCTGCCCCAACACGTTTGATAAAGCCTTCTGCCCGCAGGAAACCAGCAGGCACACGCATGTATGTACCCTTCCAACGGGCAGGGGGGGAAGCCGTATCTTTTAAGTATCTGATCATTACCAATTCAGCAAAATCATGAAACATTTGAGCAAAACTTTTACCCTCACCCTCCTCACCCTGGTACTCGTTTCTTTGTTTTCGGCCTGTGAATACCACGAGGCCCCGGTGGTAGAGCAAAATGAGCCCATCATCAGCATTAACTACGCCATTGTGGAAAGCGACTGGCAGGAGGTGAGCAGGCCAGGCGAAAACGGCTTTTTTATGGCCGTGGACCTGGACGTGCCTGAAATAACCACCGGCATAGTAAACAGCGGCCTGGTGCTGCTGTATTATCGCGAGCAAGATTCCGACCCCTGGATTGCCCTGCCTTTTACACGCATTTCCCACGACCCTGAGTTTATAGAGACCTTCGACTTCATCTATGATACGGGTTTTGTGGGGCTGCAAAGCATGGCTTCCGACAGAGGGGCCACTCCCTACACCGGCACGGTGCGCATCGTCATTGCCGACGCCATTCCCGTAGGCAAAATGAGCCTGGATACCCAAAACTATGAAGCGGTGGCAGCCTTTCTGGGCATTACCGAAAAGCAGCAGCGCTATCGATTTGCCAACTGACCCATTCCTACAAAAAAGGGAAAAAATCCTGCCTCCGGGGCGGGATTTTTTCGTATATTGAGCCCAAAGTACCCCCTGTCATGCGCCTGTGTTTGTGCTATTTGCTGCTCAGCACCTGCCTGCTGATGTATGGGCAGGAGTCCCGCACCTTTTCCAAAGCCCAGCTGGAAGCCGACCTGCACGTGCTGCTTCATCAGCTGGAAGTGGAGCATGAAGCCCATGAACATTCCTTTTACACCAGCCATTTTCGCAAACAGGGCGACAGCCTGCGCGCCCAGCTATACGAGGGCATGGAAGAGCAGGACTTCTTTCGCCTGCTCAGCCGCTTTCTTGCCCAAAGCGACGAACGCCACCTGCGGCTGGGCTATGCCAAATGGGACCCCTTGCAGGGCAATGCCCTGGGCTGGAGGCACAAGCAGGGGCAATTATTTCCCTTCGAGCTCAAATATGTACAGGGGGAGGCCTATATTTGGGAAAATTACAGCGGGCAGCTTTCCATTCCGCGGGGCGCCCGGCTGCTGACCATCAACGGGCAGCAGATGGACGCCATCACGGCTGAGCTGCTGCCGTACGTCATCTCCGACGGGCACATCCTGCGGTCCAAATACCACGATTTGTCCAGGCGTTTCAGGCAGTATTTCAGCCTGTATATGCAGCCTGCTGCCCATTATCACCTGCTTTATGTGCACCCCCAAACGGGCAAACGGGTCTCCTGCACGGTAAATGGGCTTTCGGAAAACCAAATAAAGGAGCGCAAAGCCCGGCGATATGCCAGTTGGCAGCAAGCCGAGGGCCCCGAATCTGTATATACTTTTTCTCTGAGTCCGGATGGCAACACGGCCATTTTACAGCTCAAAACCTTCGACCTGGCCCGTTACAGGAAGCACCGCCTGCAGGTACGCCAGCTCTACCAGCAGCTTTTTGCCCGTATGCGGCAGCAGGGCATCGGCCACCTCATCCTCGATCTAAGAGGCAATCCCGGCGGCAATTTCAGCGCCATGTTTGAGCTGCTCTCCTACCTCATACACGAGCCGCGGCAGGGAGCCATCAAGTATTCCGTCTCTTACAAAGGCAGAGAGAATGCCTATGGCTTCCCCCACCCGCAGCCCCTGGCTTTCAGGGGGCAGTTGTACCTGCTCATAGACGGTACCACCTTTTCGGCGGCATCCGAGCTGGCCGCTTATCTCCAAAATTACACCCCTGCCATTCTCATAGGCGAAGAAAGCGCAGGCTGCTACGAAGGCTATGCCGCAGGTTATACCCGGCAGTTTCGCCTGCCCCACACAGGCATACGGGTTTGGTTGCCCCGCGTCAGCTACGAATTTGCGGTGCCACCCGCCCAGGAAAAAGGCCGGGGCGTCATGCCCCATCACGAAGTGCTGCCCACCATTGAGGACCTGCTGGCAGGCCGCGACCCCGCGTTGAGCCATGCCCTCAAGCTTGCAGCCGCAGAGATGGCTGAGGCAGGCCAGGCCTCAGGAGGTAATTAGCCATCCCGCTCACGGAGAGGGGATGTGCCACCCCCTCGCTAATCCGTCTTATGCGCATCCGGTCACAGGCTCCCCCTGGCACAACAAACAGCAAATATTACCATCTGCCCATGTTCTCAAAACATGTAAAATAACCTTTTCGTAAGATTGTACGTACATGCATACTCGAAAAAATAATGCTAAAAAGCCTGATTTTCAATTGTAATTTGCTAATTTCGCGGCCTGGAATTGTTTGAGTAACCAAAAGCCAATGACAGATCATCCAAGTACCTATTTCGCCACCAGGAGAGATGAATGGAAGAAGCGTAACAGCAAGGATTCGTGGGTTGTGTTCAAAATCATGGCAGAATTTGTGGAAGGTTTTGAGAAGATGGCAGAAATCGGGCCGTGTGTTTCCATATTTGGGTCGGCACGCACCCAGCCGGGAACGCCTTACTACGAGTTGGCTACCGAAATAGCCAAAAAACTCACTCAGGCAGGCTTTGGCGTCATTTCAGGGGGCGGGCCCGGCATCATGGAAGCGGCAAACAAAGGGGCAAAAGCAGGGGGAGGTGCCTCTGTGGGGCTCAATATTGAGCTGCCTTTTGAGCAGCACTCCAACCCCTACATAGACCCCGACAAGGAAATCGACTTCAACTACTTTTTTGTGCGAAAAGTAATGTTTGTACGCTATGCACAGGGCTTTGTGGTGCTGCCGGGAGGCTTTGGTACACTGGACGAATTGTTTGAAGCTCTTACCCTCATTCAAACGGTAAAAATCGAACGTTTTCCCGTGGTACTGGTAGGCAGCGAGTTCTGGGCAGGGCTGATCGACTGGCTCAAGAAGGTACTGTTGGAAAAAGAGAAAAACATCTCTCCCAAGGACCTGGACCTCTTTCAGGTACTGGATACAGCGGATGAAGTGGTGGAATACATCAATCAGTTTTACAGCAAACACATCATCCGCCCCAATTTCTAATTTATCATCAATTTTTCCCCAAATCTTACACCATATAAGCAATTTATACACATTGGTTTTTAGTTTGTAGCATTTGTTTCAATATTCGCAGTCTGAATGGTAGAGGTAATATCAGAAAATGTGAAATTTATCTGTTTACCATGCAAGTACCGCGTCAATATTGTCTCAGAAGCAGCGAGTTACTTTTTTGGTGATGAGTAACATTAAGATAAGAGTAGGTTGAAGAAATGAAGATGTATAATCACTGTTAACCTATTTCACACAACGCAACGGTATGTCTAAATTGGTTTATTTTCTCGTTCCTTTGGGAATCTTGCTCAGTGGTGTAACGCTCGTCAACCTGCAGGAAGCCGACTCTTTACATGACCTGAAATACATGGGTGATCACCTCAGCGTGGTCAATACCGATTTGCCTCCGGGCCTGACCTTCTGTGGCGAGTACGTGCCACTGGAAAAGATGCAGGTAAAGAAGCGCATAGAGCGAGAGCTCAAAAAACACCTGATACACACTGCCAACACGCGCCTGATCCTCAGACGGGCCAACCAATACCGCCCGCTGATTATGCCTATTTTGCGCAAGCACCAAATTCCCGAAGACCTTTTCTACCTGGCCGTAGCCGAAAGCATGCTTTCCAATGCCACCTCCTCCAAAGGTGCCAGCGGCTTCTGGCAGTTTATGCCCACCACGGCCCGGGAGTATGGCCTGGAAATATCGCCGACCATAGATGAGCGCTACCACCTGGAAAAAGCCACAGAAGCTGCCTGCCAGTACCTCAAAGCTTCCTACAAGCGCTATGGCAGCTGGACGCTGGTGGCCGCTTCCTACAACATGGGCCCCACCGGGCTGGACAATGCCATCAAGGCACAGGGCACCAAGGATTTTTATTCGCTTAAACTCAACCGCGAAACGGGCAACTACCTCTACCGCATACTCGGGCTCAAATGCGTGCTGGACAATCCCGCGCGCTATGGCATACGCATCAATGACCTCAAAACCCGCCCGGGCCAGGTAGTGGCAAAGGTAGAAGCCACTGAAAGTATCCACGATCTGGAGGCTTTTGCCAAAGCCCACCACACCACCGTGGAGGAGCTCAGGGCCCTCAACCCCTGGATCACTGCTGCACGCCTGGAAGTGCCTCCACACAAGTCCTACAAGATTGCTGTACCCGCAGTGGATGCCGCTTCGGCCGGGCCCTTACTCACAGCCATTTCAAAATAAGCCGCAGAAAACTTGACACTTATGGCAAACGCACCGTAGATTTGAACAGATACTTAACTTCAGGGTTTGAATAATGGTTGATCGTTCAGAGGCGTTTATAGAAGTTTTGGGCGCAAGGGAACATAATCTTAAAAACATCGATCTTTGTATCCCGCGAAATAAACTGGTGGTCATCACAGGCGTGAGTGGCTCAGGCAAAAGTTCGCTTGCTTTTGATACCCTCTATGCCGAAGGCCAGCGCAGATACCTCGAAAGCTTTTCGGCTTATGCGCGCCAGTTTCTGGGCAACCTCAAAAGCCCCGATGTGGACAAAATCGAAGGCCTGAGCCCGGTTATTGCCATTGAACAAAAAACCACCTCCCGCAACCCCCGATCCACGGTAGGAACTGTAACGGAAGTTTACGACCTGTTTCGCCTGCTATTTGCCCGGGCCGGGGAGGCCATCAGCTACCTTTCGGGCAACAAAATGGTGCGCATGACCGATGAGCAGGTGGTACAAACCATAGAGGAAAAATTTGACGGCAGGCGCATGCTCATACTGGCGCCCCTGGTAAAGTCGCGCAAAGGCCATTATCAGGAGTTATTCAAAAACCTGGCCCGCCAGGGCTACACCCGTGTGCGGGTGGACGGCCAGGTACTGGAGCTCAGCAAAGGCATGCGGGTGGACCGCTATAAAATACACGACATTGAGCTGGTGGTGGACCGCCTGAAGGTGGGTACCGACCCCCGGCGCCTGTACGAGAGTGTAGCCACGGCCATGCGCATGGGCGAAGGTACGGTGCTGCTGCTGGAGCACGACACAGAAGAAGTTCACTGGTTCAGCCGAAACCTCATGGACCCCGAAACGGGCCTGAGTTATGACGTGCCCTCGCCCAACTCCTTTTCTTTCAACTCTCCTTACGGCGCCTGCCCCGACTGCAACGGGCTGGGCCAAATTTTTGAGGTGGACGAAGCGGCCCTGGTACCCGACCCCACTTTGTCCATCAACAAGGGGGCCATTGCGCCACTGGGTGAATACCGCGACATCTGGATGTTTCGCCAGCTGCGAAAGATTGCCCAGGCTTTTGATTTTTCGCTGGCCACCCCTTTTGAGGAGATCCCCCAGCAAGCACGCGACTTCATTCTGGAGGGCAAGAAAAGTCCTGCGGCCCCCCGCATCCGGTTTGAAGGCATCAAAAAATTCGTATCGGGCTCTTACCAGCAGTCTTCCTCAGAGAAAATCAAGTCATGGGCTTCAAAATTCATGAAAATATCGGTATGCGATACCTGTGGAGGCAGCAGGCTGAAGCGGGAGAGCCTGTATTTTCACATAGCGGGCAAAAACATCTACGAGCTTGCCAGCATGGACATAGATGCGCTGGCCGACTGGATGGAACACATAGAGGCAGGGCTGAGTGAGCGCCAGCTGGCCATTGGGGCCGAGGTCATCAAGGAGTTGCGCAAGCGCATTGGCTTTCTGCGGCAGGTGGGCCTGGGCTACCTGGCCCTGGACCGCCCTGCCCGCAGCCTTTCGGGCGGCGAGGCCCAGCGCATCCGTCTGGCCACCCAAATAGGTTCCCAGCTGGTCAATGTGCTCTACATTCTGGACGAGCCCAGCATCGGGCTGCATCAGCGCGACAATGAGCGACTGATTGAGTCGCTGCTGCAGCTGCGCGACCTGGACAACTCGGTCATTGTGGTGGAGCACGACAAGGATACCATGCTGGCCGCCGACCACATCATTGATTTTGGGCCTGGAGCAGGCAAGCAGGGTGGTGAAATTGTGGCACAAGGCAGCCCGCAGGAGGTACTGGCCACCGACTGCCCCACCTCGGACTATCTGGCGGGGCGCCGGCAAATTGCGGTTCCCCCCAAGAGGCGCAGCCCCAACGGCCAGCTTTTGCACCTCAGGGGTGCCAGTGGCAACAACCTCCAAAACGTGGATGTGTCCCTGCCCCTGGGCATGTTTATTTGTGTCACCGGCGTATCGGGCAGTGGCAAGTCCACCCTCATCAACGAAACGCTCCACCCCATTCTGAGCCAGCATTTGTACAAATCCAAAAAGAAACCTCTGCCCTACCGCCACATACAGGGCCTGGAGCTCATCAACAAGGTGGTGCGCATCGACCAGTCGCCCATAGGCCGCACTCCACGCAGCAATCCGGCCACTTACACGGGCGTATTTACCTACATACGGGAGTTGTTTGCCAAACTGCCCGAAGCCCAGATACGGGGCTATAAGATCGGGCGTTTTTCCTTTAATGTAAAAGGCGGCAGGTGTGAAGAATGCCAGGGGGCAGGAGTCAAAACCATTGAAATGAACTTTCTGCCCGATGTATATATCGAATGTCCTGCCTGCCAGGGCAAACGCTACAACCGCGAAACCCTGGAGGTGCGTTACAAGGGTAAATCCATCAATGACGTGCTCAATATGACCGTGGCCGATGCGCTGGAGTTTTTCGAAGCCCTGCCCCGCATCAGGCGCAAGCTCAAAACCATTTATGAGGTGGGCCTGGGATATATCACCCTGGGCCAGCCCGCTACCACCCTTTCGGGCGGCGAGGCTCAGCGCATCAAAATCGCTGCCGAATTGTCCAAAAAAGATACGGGAAATACCTTCTACATACTGGACGAGCCCACCACCGGCCTGCATTTTCAGGACATAGAAATGCTGCTGGCCGTACTGGCACAGCTGGTAGAAAGAGGCAATACCGTACTGGTGATTGAACACAACCTGGATGTGATTAAGGTAGCCGATTACGTCATTGACCTGGGGCCGGAAGGAGGCAGCCGGGGGGGGCGCATTGTGGCTCAGGGAAGCCCAGAGCAAATTGCACAGGTGCCCGAATCACATACGGGGCGCTTTCTCAAACGGGAGCTGGCCCCCCTGCAAAAAGGAAAAATCTGAGTTTACAGCAAAAAGCAATTTTTTATTTTGATACAGTTTTGTAGATTGAACTTTACATTATAAAGAGCTCCTTAAGTATTGATTTTCAATTGATGAAGGCGTCTAAAGTACCCATAATATCTCAGTTTTTTATCATCGATCACCCGGTGGTATATCAAGTTATATTGTTTGGGCTGGGGTTTCTGGGGCTTTTGTCGGGTTTTCTCATACATGAATTTTTGCCCAATGCCTATTATCCTGCCTACATTTATGCCACCAGTGCCGCTGTGTGCATAGCTGTAGCTGTTTTTTCCTTCTTCATTCCCCATGTGCGCAGGCACATTTTTGATTATGCTTCTTTTTGCTACCTCTTCATGTACCTGGGCATTGTGTACATCACTTACCGCAACGATTTCAACCTCTATTTCACGCTTATATTGCTGGCCTCGCACGTATTTTTTGCCATCTCCTTCCGCAATTTTGTTGAATACACCATCTTTGCCATTGCCAGCCTTTCGCTCTTTATCCTGAGCCTGTGGATGCCCCAGGGGGTAAATCAGCAACACATTTACCTGCTGATCTCTGTTTTTACCCTGCTCACTATTTTTGCCGGCATACGCGTATGGCTCAGAGAGCAGGCCCACAAACGCATGAGCAATGGCAGCCACCTGCTGAGCGACCTGCTCAACAGCTCGCAGTACGCAGTGTTTTTGCTGGACGAGCAATGCAAAAAAATTCACTACCTCAATACCACCGCCATCAAATACCTGCAGGTGCTCACGGGCTATGCCACCGTGGACCACCAGGAGTTGTTCAACCTGCTGGGCATAGACCCGGCTTTTGTGGTAAACCGCTTTCGCAGCGCGCCTTATTCCCTGCAGGAAAAGGGCTTTTGCACCATTGAATCCTACAATGGGCAGGAAATTTACTTTGAGCTCTACATCAGCAAGGTGCGCTCGCTTGAGGGGGACAACATCCTCATCAGGCTGCTCGACATTACCGAGCACCGCAGGCGCGAAAAACACCTCAAGCGCAGCATTTCGGTCAATGAGTCTCTGGTACACGCCATTCCCGACATGCTCATCCGCATCAACACCCAGGGCATCATACAGTCGGTGCGCACTTCGGACTTGCTGCCTGATATCAGCATATCGGAGAATTTTGTCGGCCAGCACTTCATGGACATACTGCGGCCCTTGTCGCCGCGCGAAAATCATCAGCAGGCGCTGGTCTTGTTTGAAAAAGCCAAGGTCGAAGGCGGTGTGCAGCAGATGGAACTCACCGTACAGCGCAAGCACAAAAAGCAGTTTTTTGATCTGCGGCTGGTGCGTTTGGAGGAGGAAGACGAAATTCTGGCCATCGTGCGCGACATGACCCGGGCCAAGGAGATACAGCTGGCCCTGAAGCAGTCGGAGCAAAACTACCGCGAAATCTTTAATTCGGGCAATGATGGCATCATACTGGCCGACCTCAACACCCTTTTGCCCATAGACGTCAACCGGGTTACTTATAGCATACTGGGTTACAATGCGCTGGAGTTTAAAAAGCTGCCGGTACACACCCTGTGTAAGCCCAGCGACGCGGCGGGCTTCGCCCAGGGCATTAAGCTCGCCCGCAAAGGCGAGCCTCAAACCATTACCTGCCAGTTTATTCGCAAGGATGACCAGCTGGTGTGGGTGGAGGTCAGCATCAAATGTACCGAGATAGGCGGTAAAGCCCGCATGATGTTTATTCTGCGGGATGTGGAAGAGCGCATTGATTTTACCCAAAAAATTCAGCGCTACGCCGACTTGTTTGAGAGTGTGGACATGGGCATGGTGGTGATGCAGCTCGAAGACCCCACCGATGACAGCAGCTTTCGCTTCGTTTCCTGCAACCAGTTTGCCGAAAACCTCATTGGCGCCCAATCCAGCCTCATCACGGGTAAGCGCATAGACGAGGTATTGCCTTTTTTGCGCCAGGCCGACATTCCCGCACGCATGAAGGCCGCCCTGGAAGCAGGCGAAATCCTCATTGAGGACGACTTGCTGCACCCCGACAAGCACGGCACCCCCCAGTACTGGCAAATCAAGGCTACGCCCCTCTCAGGAGGGTACGTGGGGGTATTGCTGGAAAATATCACGGAGCGCAAGCAGGCTACCGAGCGCCTCAAATACCAGGCCCTGCTGGCCGACAGCGTATCGGATGCCATCATTTCCACCCGCCCCGACTTCACCATCGAGAGCTGGAACAAGGCTGCCGAGGACATCTATGGATGGAAGGCCGAGGAAGTGACAGGAAAAAATCTGGCCGAAATTTTCCAGGGGGTGTATGTAAACGACTCCAGAGAGGCGGCCATGAATAAGCTTTTCGCCGAAGGTTTTTGGGAAGGAGAAATCATACAGGAAAGAAAAAACGGCGAGAAAATCACAGTGCTTTCTTCGGCCTCGGTCATCACCGATGACCAGGGAGAAGCCAGCAGGGTGGTGATCCTCAACCGCAACATCACGGCCCAAAAAGAACGCGAGCTCCTCATCAAGAAAAGCGAGCAGAAGTT
>RFHT01000815.1 GCA_003696835.1 Bacteroidota bacterium | reverse complement strand
CTAATTTGGCGTAAACGCCTGATAATGAGCGCTTAACACTGTAATAAATTTGGGCTAAAAACGGGGTTTTTTGGCCTTTTTGGTCACTTTTGGATTTTTCCATTTTTTTTTGTATGAGTGCTGGCTCATTTTGGCTCCAAAATAAGCATATAAAACGGAATTTCCAAATATTTTTCACACCTTCTTATTCCCCTTTATTGAGCAGCTAAATACTCGTCGGCTTAGGGGCTGTGCTGGCGCATAAGGCGCTGGGTTTTGAGCAGGTTGAGCAGGTTGCCATATATCTGCGAAGGGGTGTTGGCATAGGAAAGCAGGGTTTTTTGGGTTGCGTCCATGTGTTCGGTATCGACCCGCCCCCTGCCATAGTAAAAAATGGCCCGCTTCTCAGGGCCTACCTCTACCAGGCTGAGGTAGGCCTCCAGGTAGGGCGTAAAGCGTTTGTTTTCATCATTGAAAAACACCAGGTCGGCCTGCTCTATGGCTTTCCGCAAGCGGGGAAGGTCCTGCTGCTCCGGCGGGCCCTCCACCGGAAAGTGCCGGGGTACCGGCGCTATGCCCAGCATGCGAAAAAAAGTCTCCATGGGGTGTTTGTTCCGCTCCCGGGCCTCCACCTGGGTGAGCAGCAGTATGCGGCTGTCGCGGATGAGCTGCAGCTCCAGATCGGCCCAGTCGATGGCCCGGGCAATGGCTTCGCGGTTGCGGTTGATGGTGTCGGCTATATGGGTGTGTACCAGCTCCCGGGCTTTTTCGGTGGCTTTGAGGTAGCCTCCGTATATGCCCAGCAGGCCCGCCACCACAGCGGTGAGCAGGGAGGCCCAGGTACCGGCAGTCTGGGCAGTGATTTTGTGATCGATCAACTGCATGAGCTGGTTGATCTGAGCGGTCTGCATCTGGCCGGAAACTTCTACGGTATAGGCCTGTGCCTGCCGGAAGTTTTGATAGCTGAAAAAGAAATAGCCCACCGCCCAAATGATGAGCAAAAGCGCTAGCAGGGTGATGGCGATGCTGGGGAAGTGCAGAGAGCGAGTTTGCAACATGGGATTAACGTTAAATGGGATGTATGCTTGTTGTTCAATATATGGCTAATCTAAGGCAGCAAGTTCATATATGGAAATTTTTGTCAGAAATGCGGCGTGATGGCTGCAAGCCCATCCCCTCGCTCATTGCCTGGCGCGCAGCGGGCGTTCTGCTGGTGCCCAAGCCGCAGGAGATGTTTCGGCCCTGCATGCCCCACACGCCCTCCCGCCTCAACATGACAGCAAAGGCTGTTGGGGGCGGTTGTTGTACCATACGCTTCCTAAAGCATCTTTTATCGCCCGCGCCAGTTTGTAACTGGGGCGGGCAATTCATATTGGCGTGCGAGGCACGCCAACTCCCGCCCCACGGCTTATACCCGTTGAAGATGGAGGGAAACCCAGCCCGGAGGCTGCACCTGAGCCTGCTGGTTGAGGATGACCGTACGGGTGACGGGAAAGCATTCGGCCTCCAGGGAAGTCCTGAAAAGGACCTTTCTCAGCTTCAGAAATGCCTGGTGGCCGGGACCCTTTTCTTCCTGGTCAAAGTTGAGCAGAGCCAGCCCCAGGGAGTTGTCGAAGTAGGTTTTGCCCTGGCCCAGGCGCAGGAAACAATCGCCTTGCAGGCTGCGCCGCTGGAGCTCCCGGTAAAAGTGCAGCAGTTGGTCCCGCTTTTGCGGGTCAGGCATCTGCGAGGCCTGCTCCAGGCTTTGGATCTCCTGGTTTATGCAGGCAAGCGAAAACTGCCGCACTACCCGCAGCAGGTCTTCGGGCCTGCCCGTTTGGCAGTAGGCCAGTGCCTTGCTGCGGATCTTGCCGTAGCGCAGGCTCAGCTGCCCCTGCAAGGGGGTGCCGGGCAGCAGGGCTTCGCAGGGCAGGGGGATGGCCTTTTCGTCCTGCTTGCTGGCCTGCTCGCCCCGGGGCGCCAGGCGTATGCGCTCCTGCGGAAAGGCGCCCAGGTAGCGGGCCGCATCCACCTGGTGGCTGTCACTGATGTGCAGGTGCTGGCTGTCGGGAGGGAAGTGTTTGTCGTTTGTTTTGCCAAAGAGTTTTTCTTCTGATAAAATATATTGGCGGAGGTCGCGCTTCAGCTGTTTTTGCTGGTTCTTCAGCTGCATGAAGCGCTTGTATTCCTCAGGAGGCAGGTATTTTTCCTCCTTCTTTTTTTGCTCCAGCTTGTGAAAGGCTTCTATCTGCTGATAATTCCGTTCTATCTGCTCAATGGCCTTTCTCATACAACCTTTTCCCCCGGGGCTATCTATCAGCCAGTGGTACAGCATGGCGGTGCGAAAAGCGCCTTTGAGGGAACTGCCGGGCAGGTAGGGCTGGCCGGCGGTTTTGATGGTGGGTTTCAGCTGTTGGCGTTTTTCGGGCGAAATGCCCTGGTTGTGCAGTTTGCGGTAGCTCAGGCTGTGGGGTTCGCACTTCAGCTCCTCCCTGATGAAGGTGCTCAGCTGGAAAGGAGGCTGGCCCTTCTCATTGGGGGTTGAGAGCTGAGCGATGCGCTGGAGGTAGGTTTGCAGGGCCTGGGGATTTTCCTGCAGACGGGTTTCCAGCTTGCGGTGGTCGAGCAGCAGCAGGTACC
Organism: Bacteroidota bacterium; assembly: GCA_003696835.1. GTDB lineage: Bacteria > Bacteroidota > Bacteroidia > J057 > J057 > J057. Next base: position 6,884 of record RFHT01000815.1, on the reverse strand, counting down.
GGCCGCTGTCGTCGTGCAGGTAGTCGCTGTAAGGCGAGAGGGTTTTGGCTTTGCTGTCGCCTATGTACAGGGGACTTTCCACCTCCAGGCGGTAGCGGTAGGCGTGTATGTGCTGGCTAGTGGGCATAGGTAAAGGGGATTGAAAAGGTGAGGCCATTGCGAAAAATGGGGCGTTTGTCGGGCGAAATGGACAGCAGCTTGCCCACGGGCTGCGGGGAATTGCTGCGGCACATGCTGCCTTCGGCCAGCATGCGTATTTGCTGGCGCTGGTTTTGGTGGCCGTAGTCGTCCGCATCGGCCAGGGCTCCGCCTCCCCTCAGCAGGTAGCGATAGTGGGTATATTGGTCAAATTCCTCCTGGTTTTGGGGAATGCTCAGGGAGAGGTTGACCAGGTAGTTGGGCTGGGGCAGAGTGGGCAGGTCCAGTTGTATTTGCTCTACCGCCTGCAAATGGCCGGCCCCGGAGGAGCGGTCGCCTCCTATGCCTTCGTCGGCCAGCATGCGGATGGCCGCCCGAAGTTGCTGCTTTTGGGGGTTGGAAATTTCATCAGGGAGGTTGAGCAGAAAGAAAAAGTGGGTTTGCAGGCTGTCCCCCCCTGCATTGGTAAAACTTTGCAGCTGCACATAGGTTTGGGTGTAGTAGGCGGCCTGCTGCCCTTTCTGGTGCACCACCACCTTGGGGTAGGTGATCTGCCTGCACACTTTGAAGTCCCTGAGGTAGTTGTTGAGCTTTTCTGTATGGAAAAGGGCCTGCAGTTGGCTTTCTTCCAGTTGCTGCAACTGCTGCAGGCTCTGCAAGCTGAGCTTCTTGCGTTCCCGGTAGTGAATGAATGGCTGCAGCTGGGGCCAGCTGAGCAGGCCCAATTGCAGCAGCTCGCCAAAGCTGAGGGCATGGGTGCCGCCCAGGCAGGGCACATCTGGCAACTGCCTGGCTGGAGGGGCCATTTGCCACAAGCCGCGGGAGATAAACCGTATGCGCTTGCTTTGTTTGAGCTGGTCTGGGGGACATAACTGGTAAATGAGGGGTTTGGGAAAGAAAAACAGCCATTGCGCTTTCTGCTGCTGCTGCCAGCTCAGGCAGTGAAAGGCCGAGCTGAGGCTTATTTGCCCACTGTCCGTTGCCGGATCAAACAACTCCTTCAACAGCCGGGTTTGCTGCTGGCCGTACATCATGGCGTGGGTGTTCATAATGGCCGAAAAGAGGGTGTCGCTGTGAATGTACTCAAAGGTATTGTCCAGCGAGGTTTTTCCCAGCCGGAAGACATTGTGGGGCCAGGCCCGCAATAAATAGGCTTCTGTTTGCATGCTCATCAGCTTTGGGCCTCAGGGGCGGTTTCTTCCGTTGCAGCATCTTCTTGCTCAGGGGCATCATTTTCTTCAGCAGGCTGTTTCTTGCCCAAAAAATCCGCTTCTACCAGCTTCCGCTGGTTTTCTCTCTCATAGTCCGCTATGGTTTTTTCTTCCAGCTTTACCCCCACAAATTCGATGCGGCCGTATCCCCTCGAGCCGTGCCCGCCCAGGTAGTCGTCTTCCAGCATGCGCATGGCTTTGCGCAGGTGTTGCAGGTGCTTGGAGTGTTTAGCTTGCTTAGGTTCCGCTTCGACGGACTGCCCGGCCTCTTTTCCGGCTTCTTGCTCTTCTTTGGCTTCTTCTTCCTGGTAGCAGTTGTACACCATTTCAAACTCAAACTCAGCCCCTGCAGGCACGCGTTCCAACTGCCGGGGATGCTGGGCGGTACCGGTTTTCCGGTTGACGGTATTTTCCCATTTTTCTTCCGTATAGGGCATGTCCAGGCTTTCCTGCTCAAAGGTGGCCTGAAAATGCTCCTCGTCCAGAAAGGCGTCGCGCACCAGCAGGCGGGTGGGGATGCGTTCGCCTTTGTTGCTTTTGCCCGAATCTTTGACGTCCATCCCATTTGCTACATCCGGGGAGATGCGTTCGTCTTTGCTGCTGTCGCCCGAATGCCCGAAGATTTCCAGCAGGTAGGGAAAATCTTCGTCGGTCTTTTTTTTGGCTTTGCGGTCTTGTGGGCTCAGGCTCTTTTTGTTGACAGCTATGGAGCCCACTTCGCGGGCCAGCAGGCTGCGCAGCTTGCCCTTGAGGGAACTGCCCGGAATAAAAGGTATCTGCCTGCCTGCCGTTTTGATCACGCTCAGGTCTATGCCCCCTATGTCCAGGGCTGTCTTGGCGCCGCCTATGTGCAGGCCGGTCAGCAGCCTGATGCGGCCCGAAATGAAGTATTTTCCTGTAAATTTGGCCATGATATGAAGATAGTTTGTATGCTGTTAAAAATGATTGGTTGCAGGCTGCGGTTCAGCCTCTGTTTTTCTTGCTGGAAAACTTTTCGTGGTACTTGTGGTAGGCCACCAGGGCCGTGAAAAAGTCTTTAAAATTCTCCAGGTTTTCGTCGGTGGTTTTGCGAATGAGGCGCGTGAGCATTTCGGTAAGTTTTTTTACCTTATAGTTCGATTCATTTCTGCCGGCCAGGTAGGCCAGCTTCACCTCCAGCTTCCAGAGACCCGCGGCAGTGGTCTGCCTTTTGGCTTCGCCAAATATATTGCGGAGCATGTGGGTGCTCACTTTGTCTCTTTCTTTCCCCTCTACCAATGTCTTGGCATAGCGGCTGGTGAGACCGATTAGTTGGTGATAATTCTCATCCGTGGTGCCCAGCACCAACTTTTCAGTAAATTTGGGGGTGAGGTCCTCCTTGTTCCGATTCTTATGGTAGTTCTGCTTCCTGGGCTGTTTGCCGGAAGCCTGGTTTTGCTGCTGTTGGTGTTCTTTGCTCATGATATGGGAAATTTAGGGTTCTACATTTCGACTCATTAGTTCTGCCCACCGGGCGCCAATGGCGATGAAGGCAGGGGGGATAAATCGCTTTTTCTGCAAGGCGTCCATCATGCTGGACTCATAAGGCTCGATGATGCGCTCCTGCACGTAGGGGCGGTTCACCTCTTTGACGTCGCGCAGGTAATAGTTGAGCTTCCACAGGGCGGGCAGGGGAAGGCTGCCTGTTTTTCTGATGCGCGCCTGTATGCTGGAAAATCCCCACATACTGCGCCTTACCTTTTGTATCAGAGCGCGGGATTCCCGCTCTGCTTCGGGCGTTTTGGATACCAGGTGGTAGAGGGCATTGCGCATTTTTTTGGCGCTGGCATAGGCTTCCCAGCTCACTACCTGATCAAATACACAGAGGCGGTTTTTGAGTGGTGAAGCCTCCTTGGCCCGGCTCTCGGCCGCTTCTACCAGCTGGGCAAAGCGGCTGACGGGAAATTTGGCATCCACCAGTATGAGGCCTGCCGAAAGGGTGGATCGCCCGGCTGTAAACTGCTGGTAGGCCTGCTGCACCAGTCCGGCAAATTCCATGATGACATCCCAGGCACCCACCACAAAAAAGTCGTCTCCGCCCGAAAAGAGCACATAGAGGTTGTTGCGAAAGCTGTCGTCCGGGCCAGCTGCCATCAGCCGCTGCCGGTAGCCGTCGGGCAGCTCCTGCATGCCCTGGCTCAGGGGCAGGTCCAGCAAGTAGTTGATGTGGCCTTCAAAAAACCACTTCAGCGCCCGCGAAAGGCTCATGCCATGCAGCAGGCTGTCCCGCCCCGGCAGCAGGTCCTGCCGAAACATGCGGCCGAGGTGGTCCACGTCCATTTTGAGGATGCCCAGCTTATCGGTGCCACTGCGCTTTTTGGCAAACATGCCCAGGTAATGAAAGCCGATGATTTCGCCTTCGCGGGGCTCGGCTTCCTGCTGCTCAGGAGGCAGCAACTTCTGCTGCTGCTGTACTTCCTCTATTTCCTGCTCATAGGCCTTTAGCAGGGCGGAGGTCCACACTGGCAGCCGGCGCACCGCAAAGCGGAACGGGCCGGGCTGCGGAGGCCGCAGTTCCTGGCGGTCCCAGAAGCACAGGCCCCCTTGCTGCTGAAAGACCAGCTTTCGCCGCCCAAAACTGAAGGGGTTCAGCATGTCGAGCGCTTCATCCAGGCCTTCCAGTTTTACCTGGGTGAAGCTGTAAGGCCTTGCCGCCTGCAGTTGCTCAATGGTAAATCCCTGCTGGCGGTTGAGCTCGTTGGTTTGCTTTTTATAAAAGGCCGTTTCGGCATCCCTGCGCAGGCGCTGGCTTTGCTGGGGAATCCGGCTGAAGAGCAGCTCGTAGTCCAGGCCCTTCCAGGCCTGCAGCCGTTGGCGGTTGAGGGCCTCTTCCAGGGCCTCCCACTGCGGGCGGAAGCTGCCCCCGGCGGCCTGAAGGGGAAATTCCGCCGCAGCCAGAAACAACTGCAGGCTGTCCTGGGGAAAGATGGCCTGCCCGCCTTCATCTCCAGCCTGCACACTCAGGTGCTGCGACAGCAGCATGCTGCTGAGCTCGCGGCGGCATTGCTCAAAAGTATTTTTTCTGGCAGCAGGCGCCAGCAGCACGAAGTTGCCCCCGCCATGGTAGAGCACGTTTGCCTCTGCCAGCTCCAGCTTTTGCAGCAGGTAGGCAATGGCCAGCTCGGCCATCACCTGCACGCGAAAAGAGCGGCTCTTGAGCGACTTGGCCGCTCCGGCCGATACCACATCAAAAATGTAGGCCTGAATGCCGGAGAGGTCGCCTTTGATGAGCAAAATGTGGTCCTCTTCAAGCCCGGCCTGCCGGTTGCCCTGCAGGCAGAGGGCCAAAGCCGCCGAGAGGCGACCATAGTCGTAGAGACTGAAGTCGGGCTGCCCCGGCAGGGGCACCGTAGCCAGGTATTGCTCCACCAGCGACAACAGTTGCGAGGGGTTGGGGGGAGGCTCCAGCTGCTGCCAGAATGCCTGTATGCATGCCTGCTGTGCCCCGGCCTGGGTCTCCCCTACTTCGGCAGGCAACGGAAACAAGTAAGACTGTTCCAGCGAAAGGGGGTTGCTGCCCACCAGCACATCCTCCCGGCTGTGTGCAAACTTGCCGGGCTTTACAAAGGAGAAAGGCGAACACAGGGGGCCATTTCCCGTTTGCTGAGGCCGGATGGCTGAAAGTACCTGGTTCACGGCCTGTAGCAGTTCCTCTCCTTCGGGAGGCAGGGGGGTTGCCAGCAGCAGGGGCGGGCCGGGGGGCGGATGCGGCACCCGGCCCAGCAGGGCATGCAGGTAAAGGGGGTCGAAATCGGAGGTGAAGGGTGTAGCGGCCATGAGGGTTGTGAGGGTTAATGTGGGTGATTGCTGTAGGTGGTGTGAGTAGGGAATCAGATATGCGTGCTGCAAAGGCACCTCAGGCAGAGTCCCGTCTGAGGGCCTTCCGGCTCCGGCGCTTTCTGAGTACGCCAAAGCCCAGGCTGGCGCCTTTTCCCAGCCCGATCATATCGGGCAGGCAGGCATTGGAGCGAAAGGCGAAGTTGAACAACTGGGGCCTGAATCCTTTGTAGTTGCGGCTGTAGCTGGGAAACATTTCGGTGATTTCTACCACCAGGCGCGTTTCTATGTTCCAGCTAATGCCTTTGGCAAAGTTGATGATGTGGGCAATGAGTTTAGGGTGCAAAAACTCAATGGAAGCCTGCAACCCCTGCAGTTGCTGGAAGCTACGGTAGTTTTGCTGGTTGAGGGCTTGCCAGTCGATGAGGCGGTAGTGGTAGGGCAGCTCCTGGCCCGGCTCTACGGCCAGAGGGAAGCGCTGCAGGCACAGGCGATCCACCTGCATGCTGCGCTGCCCGCCCATGAGACTGAGGTCCCATTGCAGCTTTTCAAACAGGGAGCGCACCTTCAGGGCCAGGGGGCCTATGGCCACCAGCACGGGTTGATGGCCCTGCAGCTTGTACTGCACACAGGGGTAGCGGTAGTGCAGCTGGCGCTGGTCGCCGGGGTCGTTGTTGTGATTGTGAAACCACTCCTGCTCAAAGCCCACCGCCTCAGCCAGGGCTGCCCGGAAAGCGGGTAAGTGATCCGCCGCCAGGGGTTCGTCAAAACGAGCTGTAAGTACATAGGTGTGGTCCATTTTGAGACATCATTATGCGTACCAGGCGGCCAAATAGCTGGCCCTTTCTTTATATATTTCCTCAAAAGCCGAAATCTTAACCCGCAGAGGTTATTTTTTTGGGGGGGCATCCAGCTTTTCCTGCCCGTGATGTGTCAAGATAATGAATTGTATTGAAAAATGAAAGACCTGCTGTAAAGCTGTTGCCGGGACGCAAAAAGCGAGCTGATGGCTCCCAGCCACCACCTCGCTTGCTGCCCGCCGCCTAGCGGGCTTTCTGCTGGTACCCAGTTGGGCTGGAAATGCTTCCAATTGCTGTTTCCAATTGCTGTTTCCAATTGCTGTTTCCAGTTGCTGTTTCCAGTTGTTGTTTCCAATTGTTGTTTTTTACTCTGCAATGTTCTTTTGTCATTGCCACAATTCCGGCAGGCCGGAACGCAAGCGAAGCCAAAAGGTCTAGTCGCCTCAATACCAGCCGCACGATCCTCCCCAGTTCCCGATGAGGCGACGGGGCCAGCGCTCTGTGGTAGTCACGCAGGTGCCCGGCTGCGTCGGGCTTGCTAAACCCGTATAAACACCTCTCAGGTGTCACCTTGAGGTTGGGCTGCGCGTTGGCCCTGTGCGCCGAAAGGTCTCTTACCTGCCGCGTAGCGGGAAAAAACTGATCGCCCGCGCTCCCGGTTTAAAACCGGGACAACTGGGGCGGGCCGTTCATCTTTGGCATGCTCCGCACGCCAGGTTCCTTAGCCCCGCGGCTTTAGCCCGGGGCTTTCGGGAAATTCCTGCCTGCCGCGCAGCAACAGAAAATCATATTGTGTTGCCATGTTCCGTACCTACGGCACGGGTCCCCTGTTTTGCTCGGCATGCTACCGATATGTGACCCCTAAGGGGGTCATGGACGTCCAGGCCCCCTTAGGGGCCCAAATATGGGTAGCACGAAGTGCTGTGGCCAAGTAGCCCCG
>RFHT01000133.1 GCA_003696835.1 Bacteroidota bacterium | reverse complement strand
TTCCCCCCTCACTTTCTTACGGCAATGACCGAAATTTCCACCTTCACGCCTTTGGGCAGGCGGGAGACTTCTACGGTTTCACGGGCGGGGTAGTCCGCTTCGAAGTAGGAGCCGTAAATGGCGTTTACCTGGGCGAAGTCGTCCATATTTTGGAGGAAAATGGAGGTTTTGACGACATGGGCATAGCTGAGGCCTGCCTGCTCCAGGATGGCGCCGATGTTGGCCATCACCTGGCGGGTTTCTGCTTCCAGGTCTGCGGTGACCAGCTCACCCGTAGCGGGGTCGATACCGATTTGGCCTGAAACAAACAAAAAATCACCGGCTTCTATGGCCTGGCTGTACGGCCCGATGGGAGCGGGGGCCTGGGGGGTGTTGATGGGGGTCTTTTTGCTCATGGTAAATAGGGAATGGGGGTTGAAAGCTTTCTGGCCTGCAAGATAATACTCCCGCCCCTGAGCCTCCAAACATTTTGTGAATATTTGGAGAATGGTAAAAAAAGGCTGCTCAGCGGACAAAATCCCTTTTTTATCCCAGCGGGTTTTTGAGTAACTTTGAAGCTACTGTTTCAAGGCGGCAGGCCCACATTTACCCGAACACTTTTTTGAAAATTCATGAAATTCACCAACATCTCCCAACTCGTATTGCTCATACTTCTTTGTTCTTCCACTTCTTTTGTGCACGCGCTTACTTTTACCGTTACCAGCACCGACGACAATGGAGATGCCATGCTGTTTAACGGCAGCTGTGAAGATGTAAATGGCAACTGCACCCTGCGGGCAGCCCTGCAGGAAGCCCAGTTGTCCTTTGGAGCCGATACCATTTTGTTCAACATTCCCGGTGCGGGCCCGCACCGCATACAGCCTGCTTCCCCCCTGTCGCAGCTCACGGGCGATATCTTCCTGGATGGCAGCAGCCAGCCCGGCTATTCCTTTAGCAACCCCCACGTGGTGCTGGACGGCAGCCTTACCCCTGCGGGCACCAACGGCCTGCACCTTACGGGCGACAACTGCGCCATCAGCGGCCTGGCCATCGTGGGCTTTCAGGAAGATGCCTCTACTACTCCCATCAGCGGCGGGGCCGCTGTGTTTTTCGACGGGGTACAAAACTGCCGCCTTACGGCCTGCTTCCTGGGGCTGGAAGCCGACGGCAGCACGCCCAACCCCAACTACAAAGGCGTACAAATGACGACCATCGGAGCATTTTCCTCCCGCAACAACCTCATAGGTGGAACGGGAGCTGCCGACAGGAATGTGATCAGCGGCAATGAAGACGCCGGGCTGTACCTGGAGGACTCCGACCTCAACCAGATTCTGGGCAATTACATTGGCACAGACAAAAACGGAACTTTTGCCGTGCCCAACTTATGCGGGATCGCCATTTCCAGCTCTACGGCCAATATCGTAGGCGGCAATACGGCTGCCGCTCGCAACCTCATTTCGGGCAATACACAGGGGGGCATGGACCTCACCCTATGCAGCAGCACCATCATTCAGGGCAATTACATCGGCACCAATGCCGCCGGTACCCAGGCCATCCCCAATACCTATGGCATCAACCTCCGGTTGTTTAACAATGACAACCAGATTGGCGGCAATTTCAGCACAGAAGGCAACCTCATTTCAGGCAATGACTCCATGGGCATCAAGCTGGTGGGGGTATTTAACCGCATACAGGGTAACCGCATAGGCGTGCAGGCCGACGGCATTTCCCCCCTGGGCAATGGCGAAGCTGGTATCAGCATTCCGGAGGGCAATGGCAATGAAATAGGCGGCCCCAACAGCACCCAGGGCAACATCATCGCTTTTCACGGAGGAGACGGCATACGCATACATGCCGCCACAGGCAGCACGGAGTCCAACCTCATCTCCCACAATGCCATTTTCCGCAACATGGGCATCGGCATCGACCTGGGCTTTTCCTTTGCCTCCAACCCCAACAAAGGCAAAACCCCCAATGACGCTACTGCCAGCCCCGATGCCGACACGGGGGCAAACCGCCTGCAAAACTTTGCCATGATGACGGCTACCTACGACGCAGGCAGCAACACCCTCACCATTACCTATGAGGTTCCCTCCGATCCGCTCAATTCGGCCTATCCCCTCACGGTGGAGTTTTATGCGGGCGACCCCGCCGACGCCAACCCCCAGGGCCAGCAACTGGTGGGAACCGACACCTACACGGCCCTGGACTATGCAGCCGGGCCCAAAACCATCACCTTCAACCCGGCTTTCCCGGTGGTGCTCACCGGGGCCGAGCCTTTTGTCAACACCGTTACCGACGACAACAACAACACCTCTGAGTTCAGTTTTACGCCTGTGCTGGACGGCCACCCCCTCAGCCTGCAGGCCGCGGCCAAAGCCCGCCACATCGAACTGAGCTGGCAGCACCAGCAAAGCGATGTGGTGGGCTACGAGCTGGAGCGCGCAGCAGTTGGCGGCCGGTTTGAGGCCATTTTTTACACTTCCCACCTCCAGCCCGACATGCGCTTTGAGGACCAGCATCCCCTGCCCGGCACCAACCGCTACCGGCTCAGGCTGCTAAAGGCCGACGGCGCTCAAAGCCATTCCAATCTGGTGGAGGTACAGTGGGAGGTGGAACGCAGGCTGTGGGCGCGCTTCGAAGGGCCTACCCTGCACATAGGACTGCTGGCAGGGGCGCCGCTGCCTACCCACTTTGAACTCTTCTCCCTGAACGGCCAACGCCTGGCGGCCTGGGAAGAACAGCTGCAGAAAGGAGAAAATGCCTTCAGCAAAACTTTTGTGCATTTACCCCATGGCATCTATGTGCTGCGGTCGAGGCGTTTTCCGCAGGGAGTGAAGGTGAGAAAATAACGGGAGGATACCCCTCACTTTGCTAAGGCATGCCGGAAGCTCACCACCCCTACGGCTCCAAAGCCCAGGGCCTGCATGAGCAGAAAGGGAAGCACCGCGAAGTCGTTGAATACAAAACAGAGAACAATTCCCATACAGAAGTAGAGGGTCATGAGCAGCTCGCCGTAAACCGAAGGCTCCACCTGATGGCTCACGTATTTATTGTTGCGTTTCCAACTGTCGCCCCGCTTTTTGAGGTTGAACTTGGGGGTGCGAATAAAGGGGGTTTTTTTGCCCATGTATCCCTGAATTACGGCAATGGAATTGTGCAGGGAAAGGCCCATAGAAAGTGAAAGAAAGGGAATAAAATGCAGGGCAAAACGCCTGAGCCCGGCGCGAAAGCTTTTTTCTCTGTGCTGAAAGCTCACCAGGTACAGCATGCCCAATATGAAAAAGCTGCAAAAAAGCAGGGCCACCGGTATAAGCAAAAAGCCCATCTGGCCGTGCAGCACTTCGTGTTTGATGTAGAGCAGGGGCACACTCATGGCCCCCAGCAGCAGCACCACCAGAAAGACCGAGCTGCTGAGCAGGTGCATGCTGCCATGCAGCTTGCGGATGAGCGGGGCCTCGGATTTCCACACCTCGGCCAGCATTTTGCGGGCCACTTCGGCTCCGCCCTTCATCCAGCGGTATTGCTGGGATTTGATGGCGCCCATTTCGGCGGGTAGCTCGGCGGGGGCTCCGATTTCGTCCACATAGCGAAACTTCCAGCCCCGTATCTGTGCGCGGTAGCTCAGGTCGAGGTCTTCGGTGAGGGTATCGGCTTCCCAGCCGCCGGCGTCTATGATGCAGCTTTTGCGCCACACGCCGGCCGTACCGTTGAAGTTCATGTAAAAACCCCCTATGTCGCGGCTGAACTGTTCGATGGTAAAATGCGCATCCAGGTGAAAGGCCTGGGCTTCGGTGAAAATGGAGTAGTTTTGGTTGATGTGTTCCCAGCGCGCCTGCACCACCCCTACCTTTTCGTCGGTAAAGTGAGCCAGGGCGGCCCGCAGGTAATTGGGGCGGGGCAAAAAGTCGGCATCGAAAATGGCGATGAATTCGCCCCGGGCGAATTCCAGGCCGTAGGCCAGGGCACCGGCCTTAAAGCCCGTGCGCTCCGGCCGGCGCACCTGCACTGCCTGTATGCCGCGGGCCTGCAGCTCGGCAATTTTCCTGGCTGCAATATCAACGGTTTCATCTGTGGAGTCGTCCAGCAACTGGATTTCAAAACGCGAAGGCGGGTAGTCCATGGCTGCCACGGCCTCCAGCAGGCGTTCTACCACATACATTTCGTTGTAAATGGGCAGTTGAATGGTGACAAAGGGCAGGTTCTCATTGCCCTGCAAGGGAGGCAGTTGTTTGTGTTTTTTACGATTACGCAGGAAGGTGATCACCAGGTGTGCCTGTCCGACACTATAGAGCACAATGGCAATGAGCGCAATGCCATACAGCGTAAAGACCAGGTATTCAAATAATTGTAGTAGCACAGATATAGAGTGATTGAATATACAAAACTAAATTTAAGCCCGGCAAATTCCTATAAAAGCTTGAAAATGGTCCACAAAATTTTATATCCGGCCATTACGGTACCGTAGAGCGTACCTGTGACCTTGGACACCCCTATGCGCTGGCGGTAGCGGACGGGCACTTCGGTGCACTTCATCTTCATTTTGGCGGCCTTGACCTGCATTTCCACCGTCCAGCCAAAGGTTTTGTCCTGCATGTCGATTTCGAGCAGGCGGTCGTAGCGTATGGCCCTGAAGGGTCCCAGGTCGGTAAAGCGCAGGCCGTAAAGCCAGCGTATGAGGGTGGTGGCCAGCCAGTTGCCAAACACCTGCTGGGGCTGCATGGAGCCCCGTTGGCGCTGCCCCAGCGCCCGCGAACCAATGACCAGGTCGTAACCTTCCGAAATGATGGGCTGCACCAGCTCAGGGAGTTGGTCGGGATAGTCGGAGTAGTCGCCATCGAGAAAAACCACGATTTCGGGCTGTTCTTGGGGGGGCTTTTGGGCAATGTAATCCAGGCCTTTGAGGCAGGCATAGCCGTAGCCCTTTCTTTCTTCGCGCAATACGGTGGCGCCGGCCTCAGCGGCCCTTTCCTCGGTGGCATCGGTGGAGGCATTGCTCACCACGATCACTTCCCCCACCACTTCCCGGGGTAGATCGGCCAGCACTTTGCCAATAGAAGCTTCCTCATTATATGCCGGGATAATGACCTGTATGACCGGCCTGCGGGTATTAGATTCTTCCATAAGCGGTAAAAATACATAAACCCACCGGATTTTGCTTGTCAGATGTATGACAGTGGGGGATGCAGCTGGGAGGCAGGTAGTTGATTAGCCACTGAGATCAATCAGGGCAGAAAGGAGGGCACGGAGCCAACTGGGGCAAAGTTTCATGAGTTTGAAAAAAACGAGCTTGCCTTTTGGCCTTGCAACCCGGGATAGAGACTTCCGCTTCGCTCCAGTACCTTAATGGCATCTTCGACTTGTTGCCAGCCCCTAGGCCTGCTGCTTTTGGAGCCGCTGCTGGTAAAAATCTGCCAGCCGGCCCACGCTTTGGAGGCTGTTAAATGTCTTTCGGGCAAATGCTTTGGCCTGCTGCCGCAGGGCCTGGTAGGTGCCTTTTTTTTCGATGAGCACCGAAATGCAGTCGGCAAAGGCTTCATGCTTTTCGGCCAGGAAGAGGTGCTGGCCGTGGCGGCCTCCTATGCCTTCGGCAGCAATGGGTGTAGCCACAATGGCTTTTTCCAGGGCCATGGCCTCCACGATTTTTACGCGCATGCCGCTGCCAAAAAAGAGCGGCACCACCATGATGGCCCTACGGGCCATAAAGGCCCAGGCATCTTCCACCTCCCCCACCACTACCACATTGGGCAGGTTTATGGATTCGTAACGATGGGGCATATTGCGCCCGGCCAGGTAAAACTTCACTTCGGGGTAGCGTTCATGTATGATGGGCCATACCTTATCTAAAAACCAGTCCACCCCGTACTGATTGGGGGCCCAGTCCATGGAACCTATGTACCCAATAGAGGGAAAGTCCACCTGCAGGGGATTGGCGGCCTGGGGGCTCATCATCCTGGCTTCCCACTGCTCCAGGGCAGCGATGTCCAGTCCTGCGGGGCAGACCTCCACCGGCACCGAGGCTTTCATGGCATCAAACTTGCCTGCGTCCCGCCCGGTAATGGCTACGATGGCATCGAGCTTGTTCTTGGCGGCCTGCTTCATGAATTCGGTCTCGTAGTGCTTCAGGCGTTTGGCGGTCTCTTCGTAGTAGAATTTCCGGATGGGCCCCAGCAGGCCGCCCTGAGGCTGCCGGGCGCGGCGCTCCCATATTTCGTGCTCCACGTTGTGGGCCCGTAATACCACCACGGCCTCCGGGGCCAGCTCGCGTGCCGTCTGGGGGTAGGGCGCCATGTAGAGCGTCTCGAGCTGGATGACGTCAAAGGTATGGGCCTCCAGTATTTGCCTGAGCTGCTCCCGGAATGACTTGAAAGTAAAGCGCAGAATATGATAGGATTTTTTGCTGAGTAACAAGTTGTACAGGCCATCGGCCAGATTGGGGCTGGTATCCACCTCCACAGCATAGAAGGCTGCCCGCTGCAGCCACTGATCGGGCAGGTGGCGGAGCTCCATATAGTGCTTGGGGGTGTTCATGGCCAGGACCGTCAGCTCGTGGCCCAGTGCATCAAAGGAGCGTATCATTTCGAGCATGGCAATGCTGCCGCCATCTTTGGGAGGATAGGGCAGGCGGGGACATAACATCAGTATTTTCACGGGCTACTCACGCAGATTAAAAATTTGGATTTCAAAATACGGATAATATTTTCATAACATCCACATTTTATTTATTTTGATCGCAAATTACCCAAGAATATTTGTGGACTATGAAACACTATCTAACGAATGAGATCAAGAACATTGCACTGGTAGGTAGCTCGGGATCCGGGAAAACCACATTGGCAGAATGCATGATGTATGAAGGGGGCCTCATCACGAGAATGGGCTCCGTGGAGGACAAGAATACTGTCTCTGACTATCACGAACTGGAGCACGAAAGAGGCAGCTCTGTGTTTTCCTCAATTATGCATACTGAGTGGCGGGGAACCAAAATCAACCTCATCGATACGCCGGGCCTGGATGACTTCATCGGGGAAATCATTCCTGCCATGCGCATCGCCAATACGGCTGTTCTGACGCTCAACGCACAATACGGAGTGGAAGTGGGTACGGAAATTATCTGGCGGTACCTGCAGCAATACAATAAGCCCGCCATTTTTGTCATCACGCAAGTGGATCATTCCAAAGCGGACTACAATGCGGCCATAGAGCAGGCCAAAGAGCGCTTTGGCAATGCCGTGGTACAGGTACAATACCCCTACAACCCCGGCGAAGGCTTCAACGCCATCATAGACGTACTGAAAATGGTGATGTACAAGTTTCCCGAAAAGGGCGGAAAACCCGAAAAACTCCCCATACCTGAAGCGGAAAAAGAGCGGGCCGAAGAACTGCACAATGCCCTGGTGGAAGCTGCTGCTGAAAATGACGAAAACCTCATGGAGCTCTACTTCGATAAAGGGGAGCTGGATGAGGACGAAATGCGGCAGGGCATACGCCTGGGTATGCTGGAACGCAATATTTTTCCGGTTTTTTGTGTGGCGGCCAAGCAAAACATGGGCAGCGGCAGGCTCATGGGCTTCATAGGCAATGTGGCCCCCTCGGCCGGAGATGTCGCCCCTGAAATTACAACAGAAGGAGAAGAAATCAAGATCAGCGACCCCGATACCACCCTCTTTGTCTTTAAGTCCTCCAACGAAAAACACACCGGCTCCATGAGCTACTTCAAGGTGTGCTCGGGCGAGCTGGTGGCCGGAACGGAATTTACCAACACCACCACCCGCACAAAGGGCAAAATCAACCAAATTTATGTGGTAAATGGGAAAAACCGCAGTTCGGTGGATAAGCTCAGCGCCGGCGACATAGGCGCTACAGTCAAGCTCAAGGATACCTTCATCAACCACACCCTGCGCCCCAAAGACGATGGGGTGATGGTGGAGCCCATCAAGTTTCCCGAGCCCAAAATCCGTACGGCCATTGCCCCCGAAAACAACAAGGAGGAGGAAAAGATGGGCCTGGCGCTCAACAAGCTCAAGGAAACCGACCCCACCCTCATTTCGGGTTACCGCCGCGAGCTGAAACAAACCATTATGGAAGGGCAGGGTGCCCTGCACCTGTCCATGGCCAAATGGCAGCTGGAAAACATACACGGGGTGAAGGTGAAGTTTGACAAGCCCCGCATCTCCTACCGCGAAACCATCCAAAAAGCCGCCAACGGCTACTACAAACACAAAAAGCAAAGTGGTGGCGCTGGCCAGTACGGAGAGGTTTACCTGGCTGTACAGCCCTACTCCGAACATGCTTCTCCTCCCGGCGACTTCAAGGTGCGGGATACCCAGGAAATTGAGCTCGACTGGGGCGGCAAGCTGGTGTTTAACAACTGTATAGTGGGCGGGGTGATCGACAACCGCTTTATGCCGGCCATCCTCAAAGGCATCATGGAAGTGATGGAGGAGGGCCCCATTACCGGCTCCTACTGCCGCGACGTGATGGTGTATGTGTATGATGGCAAAATGCACCCGGTGGACTCCAACGAAATTTCCTTCAAAATTGCCGGGGCCCAGGCCTTTAAGCAGGCCTTCCTCGACGCTAAGCCCAAACTGCTGGAGCCCGTCTATAAAGTGGAAATCCTGGTGCCCAGCGAGTTTACCGGCGACATCATGACCGATATACAGCAACGCCGCGCCATTCCCCAGGGCATAGAAAGCGAAGGCCGCCTGCAAAAGATCGTGGCCCACGTGCCCCTGGCCGAGCTGTACCAGTACGCCACCACCCTCAGCTCCATCACCCAGGGACGTGGTACCCACACCCGCGAGTTTCTGGAGTACGCCACCGTACCCGCCGACATACAGGCCAAGCTGGCCGAACAAATGCGGGCCGAAAAGGAACTGGCGTAAGGGCCTGTGATAGGTCTGGATTGTGAAAAAAC
>RFHT01000814.1 GCA_003696835.1 Bacteroidota bacterium | reverse complement strand
GTAGCGGGGTAAAACTAATGAATACACAAAGCCCGGTACTGAAGTGTCCGGGCAAAGGAGTCGTACTGTGGAGGCCTGCTCCTTTTCCCCGCGGCTTCGCCGGGCAGCCAAAGCGAGGGGATGGCTGCAAGCCCATCCCCTCGCTTATTGTCAGCCGCGCAGCGGGCAGGCTATTGGGCAGGCTCCACAGGCAGCCGGCAGTATAGGGGGTTATTCCATTCTCCCTTCGCCCAGGGCTGCCCGGATCAGGCTGAGCTGCAGGCGGCTCACCAGGGGGTTGTCGGGAGCTCCGTTGAGCATCACCAGGGTGTAGGCCAGCCTGGAGAGCAGCCAGTCGCGCGAAACCGTATGCCGGTGGCTGATATACACCGGCTTGAAATGCTCCCTGATGGGCAGGCCGCTGCTCATACACACCCGCATGGCGCGCTCTACGGCATGCAGCACCTCATGGTCCGGGCCAAAGCCCATCTGCCGGAGGTTGCCCGCCAGAAATTGCAGCTGCCTGTCGCGCAGCGCCTCCAGTATGGCCGCCCGCCAATCTGTATAGTTGATTTCCCGTATTTCTGTTAAGGCCTGTTTCATTTTTCCGCTCATTTAAACGTGCTGACGAATGACATCCAAAAGCTGTTGTTTGCTCAGCAAACCGGACTGCCGCCATACCGGCTGGCCGTTCTTAAAGAGAATGAGCGTGGGAATGCTCTGTATCTGATATTGCTCAGAAACTTTCCGGTTTTTGTCCACATCTATCTTAATGATCCTGGCCTGGCCGTTGAGTTCACTGGCTGCCTCTTTCAATATGGGGGCCTGCATTTTGCAGGGGCCACACCAGTCGGCATAAAAATCCACCAGTACCGGCTTGTCGCTGTTTATGATTTTTTGAAAATTGCCTTTCATAATATTTGTCGTTGATAAGGAGGCGCTTAAGAGGCATATTTATGCCTGAAGCTTTCCTCCAGTTGTTTTACCAGTTTCTTCTGTTCTTCAGTTAAGTGTTTGGGAATATCTACCTGTATGGTTACGTACAGGTCGCCGTATTTTCCGGTTTTGCCGTACACGGGCATGCCCTTGCCTTTGAGGCGTAGTTGCTGGCCATTCTGCGTACCGGGTTTGAGGGTGAGGTTGACCTTGCCCGAGAGGGTGTCCATGCTCACCTTGCCGCCCAGCAGCGCTTTGAAGAGGTCCACGTGCAGGGTGGTGTACAAATCGTTGCCTTTAAGCTGGTACTTGGGGTCAGGGGCTACCTGTATGGTGAGGTAGAGGTCTCCCGCCTTGCCGGAAGCGCCTTTCTGGCCCTTGCCTTTCACCTTCAGTTTGAGGCCGGTATAGGCACCGGGTTTAATTTTAATGCGTATTTTTTTACCCTCCACCTCAATGATGCGCTCGGTACCGTGATATGCTTCATACAAGCTGATATTCACCGTACCGCTGAGGTCGGCAGGGGGTTGTTCGTAGGCAAAGTCTTCAAATCCGTAGCCACGCCCGGCCCCGCGCCCGGCGCCGCTACGGCGGCGCTGCCTGCGGCCTGCACCAAAGAAGGCCTCAAAAAAGTCGGAAAATCCAGATTCTCCCCCGCCAAAAAACTCAGAGGGATCGCCCTGAAACTCGTAATAATACGTGCCGTCGCCTCCCCGGCCGCCTCCACGGTTAAAGCCCGCCTGCTGATACTGCTTCCAGTTGGCGCCAAGCTGGTCGTACTGCTTGCGCTTCTCCGGGTCGCTCAGCACCTCATAGGCCTCCGAAATTTCCTTAAATTTCTCCTCAGCCGCCTTATCCCCTTCGTTTTTGTCAGGGTGGTACTTTACCGCCAGCTTGCGGTATGCTTTCTTGATTTCATCCTGGCTGGCCGTTTTCTCCACCCCCAATATTTTGTAATAATCTTTGTAGTCCATCGCTGATTGTTTTTTGCCAAAAGAACGCCCGTTTTGTTAATGCATATCCCCTTTCGCCCTGCTTAAAAGGAAGAAAGGGGATATGTACTTATCAACAGCCCACCTTCTTTTGAGGTTGCATACCCTTGAGCAGGGCATCACATACAAATTACTTAATTTTGATCATTCTGGCAGGCTGAGGCTTGGCTTCTTCCTTTTTGGGAAGATAAAGCTTCAGTATTCCGTCTTCGTATTTGGCTTCGATCTTGCCGTCTTCTACGGTTTCGGGCAAAGCAAAGGAACGCTCGAAGCTGCTGTAGCTAAACTCGCGACGAGTGTATTTTTCGCCTTCTTTGGTTTCGTTTTGCATTTCTTTTTCCGAGGAAATGGTCAGCATGCCGTTATCAACGGTGACTTTGAAGTCATCTTTTTTCATACCGGGTGCAGCCACTTCCACTACAAAACCGTTGTCGTCTTCTTTGACGTTCACAGCCGGAACACTCACGTTCATTCCAGCCAAAGCAGGTACCCTGTCAAAAAATTCGCCATCAAAAAAGTTGTCGAAAAAGCGAGAAAATACAGGGTTCATTGCGGTGTTTCTTTTTACGATTGCCATAGCTATTCTATTTTTTTAGGGTTAAACATTGTTTTCAATGTGTTTATATCAACTCTGGTACCAATTGCAAAAATCTGCCATTATGGCGCAAAACAACGGATTTTTAGTCAACTTAGATGTCAATTTGACATTCTTTAAGTGCATTGGGAAACAAGGAGCAGGAAAAAGGAGCGCTTATGGCAGTTTTTGCGCTACATCGGGCAGGCGCAACAACATGCCGGGGGCCACAAAATCGGTATGCATAAAATTGATGCTGCGCACCACCTCGGGCCGCAGGTGAAAGCGCTGGCAAATGCCGTAGAAGTCGTCGGACTGCTGCACGGGGTAGTACACAAATTTGCGCAGCAGCAAAGCGGTTTCCTCCCAGGCCTGCCAATTGGGCTCCATC
>RFHT01000132.1 GCA_003696835.1 Bacteroidota bacterium | reverse complement strand
CGGCGCACCTGCGCCGGCTTCCCCTCTGCAACAGCCTGCCGGGTGTTGCTGCCCGAAAAACAACAATCAAACACCGTGAGCACATGGGCTCCGCCTGCGGCCACCTTGTGAATGAGGTAGCGCAATTCCTTGTCGGACAAATCCATGCCCGAACGCCCGGGCACACTGTCGTAACACACCAGGATCTCCAACTGCTGGTCGCTGTCGGTTTCGTGAAAAACCGGGTCGGCCACCTCCCGGGCGCCATGACCCGCATAAAAGAAAAAAGCCAGATCGCCTTCCCCGGCCTTCGACAGATGATTCAAAAAATGGAATACGATGTTATCCTTGGTCGCCTCGGCATCCTGCAGCACCCCCAGGTGCAGCTCACAATCCTGCTCTCCCAGGGCCTGCCGCAGGTACTGCCCCACGGCCTGTACATCGGCCAGGCAGCCCTCCAGTGAGTTGACGTGCTGATAACGGTTGATTCCTACAAGTAAGGCATAGCAGTTTTTGGGCATGAGCAGACAGCTTAGTTCAGTTGCTTAAATTAATGATAATTGGCAAAAGTTGGAAGGTACTGGCATGTGTAGCCGGAAAAATTGGGCATTACAGAAGAGAAAAGACTGTTCTCTACTAACGCAGCTGTTGAGCAAGTTTGTGTACAATATGGGGAAAAAAGGCCGTATTTTCCTATTCCCGCAACAAATTGTCCCGGTTCAGGGCTTTGAGCACGGCTGCACGGTAGTTGCGGCCAATGGGTATTTCTACATTGGCAATTTCTACATGTGAAGTGCTGTAAGCCTCCACTTTGCGTTTGGAGATGATATACGAACGGTGTATGCGCATAAAGCGGTCGTCGGGTAGCTTCTCTTCCATGTGAGAAATGCGCTGATAAGCCGTCACCGATTTGTGGGGGGTCTTCACCCGTATGTAGTCTTTCAGGCTCTCAATGTAGAGGATGTCGTCTAGCAGCACCTTCACCATCTTCTTATCGGCCTTGAGGTAAATAAAAGCTTCGGTATAAAGGGCCTGCTCCGTAGAACTTCCTTGTGCAACTGCAGGCACAGAGGGCGCATGCAGGCCGTGAAGCTGAAATACTTTATTGACAGCCTTCAAAAAGCGCTCAAAAGAAATGGGCTTGAGCAAATAATCCACCACATTGAGCTCATACCCCTCCAGGGCGTATTCGCGGTAGGCCGTGGTAAATATCACCCGGGGCGGATGGGTGATGTTTTTGAGCAATTCCAGCCCGGTGAGTTTGGGCATTTGTATGTCCAGAAACAGCAGGTCGATCTGCTGCCTGCTCAGCAGGTTAAAAGCCTCCACGGCATTGTCCACACGAGCCACCAGCTCCAGTTGCTCAATTTTTTCTATGTAATTTTCCAATACATCCAGAGCCAGGGGCTCATCGTCAACAATGGCACATTGAATTTTCATGAGTCTGCGAGTTCCAGGTTCAGTATTACCAGATACGAGTGTTCTTCCTCAATGATACGTAACTCATGCCGCTTGGGGTAGAGCAGCTCCAGCCGACGGCGCACATTTTTCAGGCCAATGCCCCCTGTATAGTCCTTTTCGGCCGGCGTATGCAGGCGCGGACTTTTGCTGTTTTCTATCTGAAAACGCAGCTTTTGGCCTTCTACCCGCAGGTTGAGCGTAATCCATTTGTCCTGAATTTCATCGCTCACCCCATGCTTAAAACTGTTTTCCACAAAAGGCAGCAGCAACATGGGCGCAATGTGGGCTCCCGCCACCGCCCCCGCTATGTCGAAGGAAATGTCCAGACCCGTGCCATAGCGAATCTTTTCCAGGGCAATGTAGTTGTGAATGCTTTCGATTTCTTTGCTCAGCGGCACCTGCTCAGCCCGGGTGTAGTACAGCATGTAATTCACCAGGCCCGAAAGCTTGAGCACCACCTCCGGGGCGTGGTCCGACTTCTTCAGCGTAAGGGCATAGAGGTTGTTCAGGGTGTTGAATAAAAAATGAGGGTGAATCTGCGCTTTGAGAAACTTGAGCTCCGCCTCCAGCTTCTCCCGCTCCAGCGCCCGCGTGTGCTGCTCGCGCTCGTACCAGTGCTTCATGATTTTGAGCGAACCCGTAAATACCATCAGCATGTTAATCTCCAGGGCATTTTGGGCAATTTTGTAGCCATCCCAAAAAGATACCCCGTGCAAAATCACTTCCTCATATTGAAGGGGATATACCAGGTAGAAGATCACCGCCCGAAACAACAGCCCCCCTGCTATGACCGTGAACACAATGGAGAAAAAAAACTGCTCGTACCGCATGCGCAGCAACTGCCGGGGGATAAACCAGGTCAGGGTGAGATACACAGCCGCCATCTTTACCGGCAGGGAAATCAACTCATACAGCAAATACTTCCCAAACATAGCCGCATCGCCTGCCCGCAGCAGACTGAAAAACAGCAAATACCCCAGCCAAAATCCAATGTGCACCAGGGGACGGTTGCTGAGGAGACGGTAGAGCGTAGCATTGACCTTCATATTCCCTAAAAATAAGATTAATCATATTCAGCTACCCCATGATGTCATTTTTTTCGACAAACAACCCCAAACTTGCGCCCGGCGGCCCCATTTGCACGACCAGTGCCGTTTAGCTGAGTCCTCTTGTTTTCAGGCTGGCAGGACCCTGATTCCGGCGAAAAAGTATGCAGCTGTGCCCGTGATTATATTATTTGGGGCTAATCCTGGCACAAGCAGAACGTGTGTTTTGGCATGTGTAATGGAGATGGATTTCATCAGTAAAGCTTTTAGTGGCTGTCCCCTCAACTGATTTTTCAGCTTGAGGGGGTATTTTTTTTTAGCCCAATTTGTAGGAATGCCCCGGTATATGACCCTTTTTTTTTATAAATAAGG
>RFHT01000131.1 GCA_003696835.1 Bacteroidota bacterium | reverse complement strand
GGGTCGCCATAGTCTTCGGCATCCCACAAGAAGATGTCCACTCCCACCCTGCTGGGGTGCTTTCCCAGCAGGCGCGCCACTTCCAGCAGCACCCCCACTCCGCTGCCGCCGTCATTGGCGCCGGGTATGGGCTCATGGGGGCGCAGGCTGTCGGCCTCGGCTATATGCCGCGTATCCCAGTGGGCCGAGAGCATGATGCGTTGTTTCTTTTCGGGCTGAAAAGAAGCGATGATGTTTTGCATGTACAGGCGGGTGCCGTTGTAGGCCACTACTTCGGCCGGTTGCAGGTGAATGCGCGCGCCGTATGCGCGCAGCTGCTGCTCCAGCCAGTTGGCACATGCCACATGCGCACTGGTATTGGGCACACGTGGCCCGAAGCTGAGCTGCTTTTCTATAAAAGCATAGGCCGTATCGGCCTGAAAGTCAGGCACGGGCAGGTCGGCTGTGGTTTTTCCCGGTATCTCCTTGGGCGTACCGCCCGAAGCTTTGGGCTCCGTGCTACAGCTACACCAGCACATTGCCAGCAACAGGCCCAGAAGGCCCAGACGTGCAAATTTATTTTTCATAATACCAATCTGTGCCATTGGGCGTGTCCTCCAACTTGATGTTGAGGGCACTGAGCTCATCGCGGATCTTGTCGGACAAGGCCCAGTTTTTGGCCTTGCGGGCTTCGGCCCGTATGTCAATGATGATCTTCATCAGCCCATCAATGACTTCGTGCTGCTGGCCTTCCTCCGTTTCTGCTTTCAGCCCCAGCCAGTCATAAAACACCTTGTGAAAGGCTTGCCGAAACTGCCGGAAGGTCTCTTGCTCAACGGCAAAGGTTTTACCCTGGGCCTTGTAAAGCTGGTTGACCACCGGCAAGGCATCAAACATGCGGGCGATTACCCTGGCCGTATTGAAATCGTCGTTCATGTATGCCCGGCAATCGTCGAGGAAAGTACGAAGGTTCTGCTCAAATGCCTCATTTACGGCCACTACTTTTCCTTCCGGCTGTATGCCATCGAGGCGTTTCAGGCCTTCGTTCAGGCGCTTGTATGCCTTCTCCGATGCCTGCAGGGCCGTGTTGGAAAAATCCAGGGTGGAGCGGTAATGAGCCTGTAAGATAAAAAAGCGGATCACCAGGGGGGAGTAGGCCTGCGCCAGCAGGGGATGATTGCCCGAAAAAAACTCTTCCAGACTGATGGCATTCCCCAGAGACTTTCCCATTTTTTGCCCCTCATAGGTAATCATGTTATTGTGAAGCCAGTATTTTGCTTCGTCCTGCATATTCTCTGGCTGGTGGCAGTTGCAGGCGTTGGACTGGGCAATTTCGGCCTCGTGGTGGGGAAACAGCAGGTCCATGCCCCCGCCGTGAATGTCGTACTTGGGGCCCAGGTACTTGGTGCTCATCACCGTACACTCTATATGCCAGCCGGGAAAGCCTTCTCCCCAGGGAGAGTTCCAGCGCATGATGTGGTTGGGGCTGGCCTTCTTCCACAAAGCGAAGTCGGCGGGGTGGCGCTTTTCACTCAGCCCTTCCAGGTCTGAGCGGGAGCCGGCCAGAATCTGCTCCAGGTCTCTGCCGGAGAGTTTGCCGTATTGAAACTTTTCGTGGTATTTGGGCACATCGAAATACACCGAGCCGTTCACTTCATAAGCAAAGCCATGCTCAAGGATTTTTTGTACCGCTTCAATTTGCTCAGGAATATGCCCGGTGGCACGGGGCTCAATACCGGGCCGCAGCAAATTCATGGCGTCCATGTCGCGGGTGTAGGCATTGTAGTAGCGCTGGGCCACTTCCATGGGCTCCAGTTGCTCCAGCCGGGCTTGTTTTTCCACCTTGCTTTCTCCCTCATCGGCATCATTTACCAAATGGCCCACATCCGTAATATTGCGCACATAGCGTACTTTGTAGCCCTGGTCCAAGAGGTAGCGATACACGATGTCAAACGTAATGGCAGAGCGGGCGTGGCCCAGGTGAGCATTTCCATATACAGTAGGTCCACATACGTACATGCCTACAAATGGAGGATTGAGTGGCTCGAATAATTCTTTTTTGCGAGTAAGGGAATTATATACAGATAGTTTGTCCATGTTTGTTGAATCGGCCTGCAAGTTAATGAATAGATTATAAATACGGTATTGCAATTGATGCCTGCCCGGAAATTCAGGCCTGCCTGTAGCAGGGCATGCAGCTATTTGCCTCCCTATGGCACCAGTCTGTAGGTGGCCACTATAGGATAATGATCTGAAACATCAGAAGGTACCACCCTGTGGTTGAGAATTTCCAGCTCTGAAGAACTAAAGAGATAATCGATGCGCACACCCAGGGGGCCCAGCAGGGGGTAGGTCCAGCCCAGCCCTTTGCCTTTTTTGATGAAGCTGTCCTCAAAGCGGTTGGAAAGCCGTGTGGTGATGCGCGTATGTGGAGCGGAGTTCATATCGGCCGCTATTACCAGCGGGTAGGGATAGTGGCGGGTTCGTTCATTGACCAGCTCCACTTTTTGTTGTTGTAGTTTGAGCACCTTTGTCAGTCGCACGGGAATGTTTTTTACTTTCTCCTTCCAGCTGGGGTTTTCTTTCATCTCCCCTTCCAGGTGAAAAGAACTGAGGTGCAGGTTGGCCACGCCTACCTTTCCTGTGGGCAGAGCCAGGGTGGCCAGTATGCCGCTGTTGATTTCTTTGG
>RFHT01000813.1 GCA_003696835.1 Bacteroidota bacterium | reverse complement strand
TTCCTCCTGGCCAATGAAGGAGGGGAATGGGTGGACATCACCCCCGAACCCCTCAAAGGCATCGGTATGGTGACCGATGCCTGCTGGGCCGACCTGGACGGCGACCAGGACCCCGACCTCCTGGTGGTGGGCGACTGGATGCCGGTGCAGGTCTTTATCAATGAGCAGGGCCGCCTCAGCGGACCCGGGCCCATCCCCAACAGCCGTGGCTGGTGGACCCGCATACAGGCCGCCGACCTCGACCAGGACGGCGACCCCGACTTTGTGCTGGGCAACTGGGGCCTCAATACCAAGCTCAAAGCTTCGCCTCAACGACCCCTGCAGATGTACGTCAATGATTTTGACGCAAACGGCAAGAGCGAGTTCATTATCTGCTGGTATCCGCCCCTGGAAAAGCAGGCTTATCCCTTTGCCACCAAGGCAGAAATCACCGCCCAGATGCCTTCCCTCAAAAAACAAATCCTCCGTTACGAAACCTATGCCACCCAAACCTACGAAACCCTTTTCCCTCCGGAAATCAGGCAGCAATCCATTGCCTACACAGCCGAAAACCTGCACAGCAGTGTGCTTTGGAATGAGGGAGGCTCCTTTTCCCTGCAGGCGCTGCCGGTAGAGGCACAGGTGGCACCGGTTTTTGGTATCGTTTGTAGTGACTTCAACCAGGATGGCCAGGCCGACATCTGGCTGGGTGGCAATTTTTACGGAGCCAAACCCCAGGTGGGACGCTACGATGCCAGCCGGGGCGTTTTGCTTACAGGAAAGGGAGGTCGGGCTTTTGAATATGTGCCGCCGGCAGCCTCTGGCATAGAGGTGAGCGGTGAGGTGAGAGATGCTGCCCTGGTACACACGGCGGGAGCGCCCCTGCTGATGGTCAGTCGCAATAATGAAGAAGTACTCGTTTTTCAGCCTGTAAAACCCATTCCTTAAGTTGTTGCTATGCGAAACGTGCTGCTCAGGTATGGCTACTGGATGATATTGGGCGTGCTCAGCTGTGAGCCCCCGCCTAGCGGCCCCATTTTCACCGGCTCTCCTCCCCCGCCCTACCAGGCTCCCCTGGAGCTGATGTGTATCCGCTATGCCGGGCAGCAGCACCCCCATAGTTTGTTGCTGGAGGCAGCCCAGCAAAATACCCTCAGCACCCACTTCCCTGCCCTGCTGGAGCATATTCGCCCCCGGCATCCCCTCATTTACCGCGCCCTTACCTCCGACCAGCACGAACGCTACACCCTTTTTATGCCTACCGACAAAGCCTGGGAGGCTTTCCGGCAGCAATACCCCGCTTTTCCGCTCAAGGGGGACAGCCTGCAGGCCCTCATTGCCCAGCACATTGCCCTGGACTTTATTCCCTATCAGTTGCTGGAAGACGGCCTGCCGCGGGCTTCGGCAGCCAACGGCCGTATCATCAATTTTAGCACCGACGACAACGGCTGCATACTGCTCAATGGTTACGTACACCTCGAGGTGATTGAAGACCTGTGTAAAAACGGCGTGATTCACCTCATCGATCAGGTGCTGGTACCCGAAAACCTCCGCTGATAAAGCTTTTTTTCTATTGAACATGACCCATACCTGCAATCTCTCTGTTCATAAAACCCGGCGGCTTATGGTGCGCAATAGCCGCCTTTGGTTCCCTGTTTGCTTCTGGGCCATGCTGCTGCTACTGCCCGGACTGGTACAGGCCCAGTCCTGGCGCAAACCCCTGCCGGGCATAGGCACCTTCTCCTCTCCCCGCGTGGCCGACCTCAACGGCGACGGCACAGCCGATGTCATTCTGGGAGCCGGAAGGGAAGAATTTCAGGCCTGCGACTCAGCCGTGATGGCATTTGACGGCAAAAGCGGGGAGTTATTGTGGCAAGTAAGTGCACGCGACCAGATTTTCGGCTCTGCGGCCATACGAGACCTCACCGGCGACGGCACGGCTGATGTGGTCATCAACGGCCGCTCGGCCGAGCTCAAAGCCATAGACGGCACAAACGGCCACGTACTGTGGGAGTTTTTGCCTGCCAAGAACCCCAAAGCGGCCACTTCCAGGGGCTGGTACAATTTTTACAATCCCCAGTTTGTACCCGACCAGGACGGCGACGGCCTGGATGACCTGCTGGTAGCCAATGGGGGCGATGTGATGGCTGAACCTTACGACCCCAACCGGCCTGCGGGCAAGCTGGTGGTGGTGAGCGCCCGCACCGGCCAATTGCTGGCTGCGGCGCCTATGCCCGACGGCAAGGAAATCTACATGTCGGTGGCTGCAGTATTT
Source organism: Bacteroidota bacterium (assembly GCA_003696835.1). GTDB lineage: Bacteria > Bacteroidota > Bacteroidia > J057 > J057 > J057. Next base: position 963 of record RFHT01000813.1, on the reverse strand, counting down.
AGCCCTCTCCACCAGGATGTGCGCATCATCTTTGGCACGGGGGGCGAAACCATAGGTGGGCATTTGTACGTGGGCAGCCTGGCCCAGGTCATGGCAGGCGATTTGTCGGGCGCCCAGCAGCTGGCTGTCAGTACCGGCAAGGGCTTTATCGCGCCCCCGGCATGGGTGGACCTCACCGCCGACGGGGAGTACGACATCGTGGCCCTGGCCGTGGACGGGCGCGTACTGGCTTTTGATGGGATAGACGGCACGCCCCTCTGGGAACGTACCCTACCCGATACAGAGATTTACAGTTCCCTGGCCATTGGCAATTTTACCGGCGACAGCATTCCGGACTTCTTTGTGTCCGTGGCCCAGGGCGACTGGCCCAAACTGGAATGGAACCGGCAGTTTATGCTGGATGGGCAGGACGGCCGCATTGCCTATACCGATTCCCTGGGATTTTACCAGACCAGCACGGCCGTAGTGGCCGGTTTTTCGGGCAATGGGCTGGATGAGGTACTGCTGAGTGTCAATTTTCAGGAGGTCAATGAATTGTATCAGAAATTTTTCTACAACATGCTGGTGGTCATCACCTTTGATACGCATGAGGTGGTACAAATTGGCCAGCATTTTACGGGTAGCAATATCTCCTCCACCCCCTGGATAGGCGACCTGGACCACAACGGCTTTTTGGACATTATTTATTGCCACAGTACCAACAAGCGCCACACATACACCTTTGATGGCATGCAAGTGATGCGCCTGGCTACCGACATTCCCCTTTACCGCCCCCTCCGCTGGGGGGCCTACATGGGCAGTAAGTATGACGGGGTGTACCGGTAGCCGGGGGTAATTGCTCCTTACAGCAGCAGGGATGTTTGTCAGTATTATTGGCATGACGCCCGGCACTGAAGTGGCCGGGCTAAGTAGCCCCGCGGCTTTAGCCCGGGGCTTCCTTTGCCCCGCGGCTTTAGCCCGGGG
>RFHT01000812.1 GCA_003696835.1 Bacteroidota bacterium | reverse complement strand
CGCAGCCACTTGGAGCAAAGGGGCATTCCTTTCTATCTTGCAGGCATGTCGGAATATTATGTACATCCCACAGCGGTGATAGATCCCGGCTGTGAAATTGGGGCAGGCAGCCGCATCTGGCATTTTTGCCACCTCATGGCGGGCTGCCAAATCGGCCGCAACTGCGTGTTGGGTCAGAACGTGATGGTGGCTGGCGGAGTGGTGCTGGGCAATGGCGTGAAGGTTCAAAACAACGTTTCCCTCTATACGGGAGTCATTTGCGAAGACGAGGTGTTTGTGGGGCCTTCAGCGGTGTTTACCAATGTGGTCAACCCGCGTGCGGCCATCGTGCGCAAGCACGAATTTCGCCCTACCCTGCTGCGAAAAGGCGCCACCATAGGGGCCAATGCCACCGTGATATGCGGGCACGAAATTGGCAGCTACGCCTTAGTGGGGGCCGGAGCGGTGATCACCCGCCCGGTTAAGCCTTACGCCCTGGTGGTGGGCAACCCCGCACGCCAACTGGGCTGGGTGAGCGAGTACGGCCACCGGCTGCATTTCGACGGGCAGGGCCAGGCCCGCTGCCCGGAAAGCGGGCAACTGTACCTCTTGCGGGAAGGCGAGGTGGTAAAATCATCAAACACATGAGGGAATTTTCATTTGCCATCATAGGGGTGGGACACATTGGCCGCAGGCATGCCGAAATTCTGAGCCGCCACCCCCAGTGCAGGCTGCTGGCCGTCTGCGACGTCCGCCCGGCCGAAGAGCTGAACATCGCCCAGCTGAAAGTCCCTCTGTATGAGTCACCAGAGCAGATGCTGCAGCAACACCCCGATGCAGAGGTGGTGTGCGTTGCTACCCCCAACGGCCTGCATACCCAGCATGCCCTGGCCGCCCTGGAGGCCGGCAGGCACGTCATCATCGAAAAACCCATGGCCCTGCGCCGGGCCGATGGCGAAAAGGTGCTGCACAAAGCCCTGCAAACAGACAGGCAGGTATTTTGCGTGATGCAAAACCGCTATTCTCCTCCTGCCCAATGGCTCAAACAGCTGCTGGACGCCCGCCGACTGGGGCGCATCTTTGTGGTGCAAGCCAACTGCTACTGGAACCGCAACGACGCCTACTACGCCCAAAGCCCCTGGCGCGGCACCCTCGAACTGGACGGAGGGCCCCTCTTTACCCAGTTTTCCCACTTTATCGACCTCCTCTACTGGCTCTTTGGCGATATCACCAACATACAGGCCACTTTTGGTAATTTTCGCCACCAGCATAACACCCAGTTTGAAGACTCAGGTTTGGTTCAGTTCCAATTTGTCGATGGCGGACTGGGCAGCCTCAGCTACTCCACCGCCAACTGGCAGCAAAACTTCGAAAGCAGCCTCACCATCATAGGCGAAAAGGGGACGGTGAAGCTGGGCGGCCAGTACATGCAAAGTGTGCAGCACTGCCACATTCAAGACTATCACATGCCCCAACTCCCCCCCAGCCAGCCTCCCAATGACTATGGCCCTTACCAGGGCTCGGCCGCCAACCATCATTTCGTGTTCGAAAATGTGATCCAAACCCTGCAGGGCCGTTCCTCCATTACCACCAATGCCCTCGAAGGCATCAGAGTAGTGGACATCATTGAGCGTATCTATGCCCTGAGATAAACCAAAAAACCCTGAATAATGACTACTTGGGCATTTTTCTCATTGGAATACCAATGAGAAGACTATTTTTGTTAGTGAAGTTTTGGGGACATCTGACTTCCTGCGGTTCAAACTGCTAACAGACTGATTTTAACTATTCGCACGTTACTATTTGGGGGTTTTTCTTGCTTGAACGGAATTTTCATTCAAAAAAAGTCAAATCCTATCAGTTGCGAAGTCCTTGTTGTGTAAGAAAACCTGCACAATAAACCGGCGCTGTTCCTGATATTTTAGGTATATGCTACCAGCATTGGTTTATATTTGGAAGAAAAATTTATTTGAAATAATATTATGCCAACAATATTGATCACAGGGGGGTGTGGATACATTGGCTCTCACACGGCCATCGAACTACTGAATGAAAACCGCTTTGATGTAATTTCCATTGACAACCTGTCGCATTCTACTGAGCGCACACTGGAGCGAATCGAAGCCATTACCGGCAAGCGCATGCTCAATTATGCCATTGATCTGAGGGAGCTCGAAGCTACCCGCATGGTATTTGAAGCCCATAATGACATTGTGGGCGTGATTCATTTTGCAGCGCTCAAATCGGTAGCCGAATCGGTGAATGTGCCCCTGACCTATTACGACAACAACCTGGGAGGGTTGATCAATATATTGAGGTGCTGCGCGGAATATGGCGTGGCCAATTTTATCTTTTCTTCTTCCTGCTCGATCTACGGCAACATTTCCCAACTTCCCGTAAAGGAAGATTCCCCCGTCAACAAAGTAGAGTCACCCTATGCCAATACCAAACTCATAGGCGAACAAATCATGCAGGATTTTTGCCGGGCAGGCAAAGCGGTGAGCTGCGTTTCCCTGCGGTATTTCAACCCCGTAGGGGCACATACCTCCGGCCTCAACGGCGAGGTGCCCAGCAACCGCCCCAACAACCTGGTGCCCATGATTACCCAGGCTGCTGCCGGCCTCATTCCCCGCCTCACGGTTTACGGCGGCGACTACCCCACCCGCGATGGCACCTGCATACGCGACTACGTGCACGTAACTGACATCGCCATTGCCCACATCAAAGCCCTCGATTACCTCATGCATGCCAGCCAAAAAAACCTGTACGAAGTATTCAACCTGGGCTCGGGTAAGGGCGTAAGCGTGCTGGAGGCCATAGAGGCATTCCAGCGTGTAACCGGCCAGCAACTGCCCTACCACATTGGGCCCCGCAGGGCCGGAGACGTGCAGGCCATCTACTCCGACTGCAGCAAAGCCCGCAAGCAGCTGGGCTGGACGGCTACCCGCAGCATAGACGACATGATGGCTTCGGCCTGGAAATGGCAGCAAACCCTGCTGCACGAACAGCAACAACTCTTCATTGAAGGATAGGGAATGGATGCAGGTGGCAGGTCACAGGATGCAGGTGACAGGTCACAGGATGCAGGTG
>RFHT01000811.1 GCA_003696835.1 Bacteroidota bacterium | reverse complement strand
CGCCTCCTTTGCCCGGCCACTTCAGTGCCGGGCTCCAGCATCGCATAAAGTTTGACCAGGTAGTTGGCGTGCATCGCACGCCAACATGCACTGCCCGCAGCAGTTTGCAACTGCTGCGGAGATAGTAGGAGGGTTTGCAACCCCAACTATGCCTGTGGAATTTCCTCCCCACAATTATTTTTCAACCACAAAAAACAAACACCCCGAACATTCGGGGTGTTGCATATACATGTGCTGCTTACTTCCGCTTTGGATAGCGCAGCATGCCATCTTATTGCTGCCTCAGCCGCCGCTATTGGCCTGGGTGTCACTTTTAGCCGGGCTGATAATGGGCGCAACACCTACCCATTGCTCACTGCCATTGCCGTAGGGCGGGTAGTCGGTACGGTTGCTATATTCGCGCTTGTGGTAGTTGGTGGTAGAGGCATACTTGCCGGGGCGCTGCCCGTGGAAAAGCGAATAGCCGGTAACTACCCCATTTTCGTCTTTTTCCACTGATACGACCACCCCTACATGGTTGATGCCTCCCTGCTCAAAGAGGGATTCTACGCCCAGGCTGTCAATGTCGGCCTTGCGCGGGCCGTAAAACATCACCGCACCGGGTTTGATCAAATGCCCCTGATTGAGGGGATCCGTAATGCGGATGAAGTTGCCCTGCTCGTAATACCAGCGGCCAAGTGAACGCGAGTCGCGGTATTGTTCTTGTCCGGGTAGGGGTAGTCGTCGCAGCGCTTTTTCAGGCTGTCCAACACCCGGTGAAAGGTGCCTGAGCAATCCGAAAAAGGTTTGACATCATACATAAGCGAATCCCGGGTGAGGTTATCAGCAATTTCCCTGATGGGGTCAGCCAGGTTCATGGCCGTCCCCCCACAGTTCATCACCAGGGCTTCAGCTTGGGTCCAGTCGGCAGTGGTAGCCACTTCTTCGGCCTGGGTAGAGTCGGCCACCTGGGTGGCATCTTCGGTGTTTTCTTCGCCGCCCTGCTTTTCTTTGGGAGCAGAGCAGGCAAGCATCATGCAGGCCAGGCCGCAAACAAGAACAATTAATTTAAAGGGATTCAGGCTTTCCATATACAGATATTAAGGTGAATAATAATACAAGTTACTAAGCTTTTTCAATAAATTCCAAAAATTTAAATGAAAAATAGTCGATCTTGTGGCAATTTTGACCTTGCCTACACAAATCGATGATGGGTTCGCAATTCCCTATGTAAAAATCTGTTTATTAGGCGTTTGCTGAGATCAGGGCAAAACTGCTGCAGTTTTCAAAATATGTTCGATTTGTTTTTTGTCTTCCTCACGCAGGGGCAGCAAAGGCGAGCGCACCCTGCCTGCGCGGTATCCGCACAATTCGCAGGCGTATTTCAGGCCGGCAATTCCGTAGGTGGCAGTTACAGCCTGGTTGAGAGGGAAAAGCTGGCGGTAGCAATCTTCGGCCTGCTGAAGCTCCCCCTGCAGGAAGGCCTGCTGTACCTGCACACAGGGGTCGGGGGCGCAGTTGGCCAGGGCCATTACGGCCCCCTTCACCCCCAGGCAGAGGGCGGGGTACCAGACAGAAGCCGTGCCGGCCAGCAGCTGAAAATCTTTCTCCACCACCTGCTGGTACTGTATCAGTTGGGGAATGCTGCCAGAACTGTCCTTCATTCCGATGATATTGGGATGGCGGGCGAGCTGCTCCACAGTGGAGGGGGTAAGCTGCAGGTGGGTAAACTTGGCTACGTGATAGATCAGAATGGGAATGGACGAGGCATCGGCCAGGCGGTAATAGTGCTGCACCAGGGCCAGCGGGCTCATGCTGCTTCCGTAATAATGGGGCGTAATCACCAGGGCAGCATGGGCACCCAGGGCAGCAGCGGCCCGGGTGAGGTGTATACTCTCGCGGGTGGACTCCATGCCGCTACCCACAATCACCTTGCGGCCCGGGGCCGCATGCGCCACCGTCAGCTCTACCAACTGCAGTTTTTCACTTTCATTCAAAAAAACGGCCTCACTGTTTGAGCCCAGCACTACGTAGCCGCCCAGTTGTACCTTATACCATTGCTGCACATTATAAATATGCGCTTCGGTATCCAGCGTTTCATCAGCCCTGAATGGCGTGATCATGGGAGGAAAAATGCCCGTGAGTTCCATAATGAATAATGTGTGGGTGAATTGACAGAAAAATAGTAAGCAAATACAATAGTAGGAAAAATGATTTAGTTATGTACTTTCCTTTCCTTATATTTATTGCGAAACTTGTGTGTACAACCCCTAACAACCTATGAACCAGAAACTTACTTTCCTGATAATTCTTACCATAAGTACCCTGATGTGCCTGCCGCTCTCTTCGTCGGCCCAGGAGCAACTTCCCCCTCCCCTCCATCCCGCCCAACATGGGGGTAGCCCGGAATTGGTGCTGGATTTCAAAACCCCCTCAAACAGCAGCATCTCCCTGCGGCCGGTGTATGACTACGCCAAACTGGACGCCGGGCAGATCAAAAACCTGCTGCCGCAGCAGCGCAACTGCGCCACCACCCAAATGGAAGAAAAACGCCGCCGCCTGGAGGCAGGCGAAAGTCTTGGCGACTTTGAAAACTGGCTGCAGCAGGAATTGATGCTGACCAAAAACCAAAAAGGAGCAGAACAGCTCTATACCCTGCCCGTGGTGGTACACGTCATTTATCAAAATGAGGTGGAAAACATCAGCCTGGAGCAGGTACAATCTCAGATAGCGGTGCTTAACCAGGACTTCCGTCGCACCAATGAGGACCAGGCTTTCACCCAAAAGGAGTTTCGGAAAGTAGCTGCCGACACCAAAATACAGTTTCAACTCGCCCGCCGCGACCCCCGCGGCAAGCCCACCGATGGCGTAAACCGCGTCGCAGCCACGGGAGGCCCTTTCTCCGCCGAGTACGTCAACAAAGTCATCAAACCCAACACCATCTGGAACCCCAACGAATACATGAACATCTGGGTGTGTAACCTGGCCGATGGGGTGCTGGGCTACGCCCAGTTTCCCAACTCCTCCGGCCTTACGGGCATACCCGTGGCCTCCGGTGCAGCCCAAACCGATGGCGTGGTGATTCACTTTCAGGCCTTTGGCACCCTGGGTACGGCACAGCTGCCCTTCAACAAGGGGCGCACCGCTACCCACGAGGTGGGCCACTGGCTGGGCCTCATGCATATATGGGGCGACGGAGGCTGCGAAGCCGACGACTTCTGCAAGGATACCCCGCCCGTTTCGGGGCCCAATTATGGCTGCGCACCCACCTTCACCAGCTGTGAAGGCGGGCCGGTAATGACTCAAAATTTCATGGATTATACGGACGATAACTGCATGAACCTCTTCACCGAAGAGCAAAAATTGCGCATGCGCACCGTGATCAAAAACAGCCCGCGGCGGCAGAGTCTCATTCGCAGCCGTGCCCTGCAGCCCCTTCCCATTCCGCCCAGCCCCGACTTCGTGGCCGATGTGTTGTACGGATGCGATAACCTGGAAGTGCAGTTTCAGGACCGTTCCGCCCATCAGCCCAGTAAGTACCAGTGGGAGTTTCTGGGAGGGAAACCCGCAAAATCCTCCAGCCCCAATCCTGTGGTGCGATACCGCAAGCCAGGCAGCTACCCGGTGCGCCTTACCGTATCCAACGCCTACGGCCAGCAGAGCCTCCAGCGCGATGCCTACATACAGGTGGTGGATTCGGGCAGGCCCCTGCCATACTATGCCGACTTCGAACTGGCGGCCCGGCCCGAAGGGGCTTACCTGCTCAATGTACAGGACGATGCTGCCCGATGGCAGCGGAGCCGTAAAGTGGGCGGCCACGGCAAAAGTACTGCTTCCCTGCTGTTCAACAACTACGATAATAAGCTCATTCACAGCATGGATGTACTCATGCTGCCCATCATGGCATTTGAACAGGACGTGCGGCCCGTACTCCGTTTTGACCTGGCCTACAGCCCTTACAATCAAAACTGGTCCGACACCCTGGGGGTGTTCATCGCCGCCGGCTGCAGCCAGCGTTTTGAGGCCGTGTATTATAAAGGGGGGGAAAATCTGTCCACCGCCTTTGCAAGTGTTCAACCCTTTGTGCCCCTGGCTGAGGAGTGGCGCACCGAGGCCATCGACCTTTCGGGCTACATCGGGCAGCCTTTCGTACAAATTGCCTTTGTGAACATATCTGGTGGAGGCAACAACCTTTACCTGGACAACATACGCCTGGAAGCCGAGCCCCTCCCGGCTCCCGAAGCTGCTTTTGAGGCCGCGAAGCTGGAGCTGTGTGCAGGGGAATGGGTACAGTTTACCGATTTTTCCAAAAACGGCCCTACCCACTGGCAGTGGTCTTTTCCCGGTGCCAAAGTAGCCAGCGATACCACCCCCAACCCCAAGGTGCTGTATCCCGCTGCGGGTATATATGATGTAAGCCTCACAGTGAGCAACAGCCGGGGGCAGCACAGCATACGCAAACAGGGGTACATACGGGTGCTGCCAGGCCCGGATTTGCAGGTATCTGGCCCCAGAGAGCCGGTTTGCCCGGGAGAGAAAGTCGTACTGCATGCCACGGGTGGCAATGAATACGAATGGCTATGGGGAGAAGAAGACGGGGCCGAAATAGGCCCAACCCTGACAATTTATCCCCAAAAAAGCCAGCTCTACCAGGTGAGCAGCACGGCTGCCAACGGCTGCCGCAGCACCCGCTCGGTAGAGGTGAAGCTGATCGTGGAAGACGAGCTGGAGGTGACACCTGCCGAGGCAGTGATATGTCAGGGCGAGGAGATTGCCCTGCACGCCAGCGGCGCCGACACCTACCACTGGTCGCCGGCCAGCGGCCTCCAGGCCACTGCCGGAGCCACCGTGCTGGCCCGTCCGCAACACAGTACCACCTACAAGCTGGAGGCCGTATCGGGTGGTTGCCCCCTCAGCCGGGAAATTGAAGTGGAAGTAAAAGCCCCACCCGCCAATGTGAACATCACGGGCCTGAAAGAAAAGATTTGTGAAGGCGAACACTTGTCACTCAGAGCCTCAGGAGGTGCCACCTACAAGTGGTCTCCCGTGCAGGATTTTAATACGCCTGAAGGCGAAGAGGTGGAGCTGGCTCCCCTGGGCTCGGCTGCCTACCGTCTGCTGGCTGCCAACGAAGCCGGCTGTGAGGCAGAGCTGACTTTTGAGGTGGAGGTAGTGCCCTATCCAGAGGCGGAAATTTATGCCCCGCAAACAACCATCTGCCGCGGTGGCAGCCTGCTGCTTCAGGCAGAGGGTACCGCCTCGGCTTACCAGTGGTTTGGGCCGGGACTTGAGCCCCTGGGCAGCGGCATGAGCCTGGAAATACAACCCAGGCAAAACGCTACTTACACCCTGGTGGGCAGCAATGAGGGCGGGTGCAGCGACACCAGCCAGGTGTTTATCACCCTCAGAGACCCCCAGCCCATTCGCATTCTCACCGAACGCACTCATATATGTGCAGGCGAAAGTACCCTGCTCACCGCTGAAGGCGGCATGACCTACCACTGGTCGCCTGCCCGGGGACTGGATGCCACCACCGGCAGGCAGGTCATGGCAAGCCCCGACCGCCGCACCACCTACACCGTGATCTCTACCGATGAGTATGGTTGCCGCAGCAGCGGCCAGATCACCATAGACGTGGCCAACGATGCTCCCCCACGGGCTGATTTTAGCATAGCCTCACCCTTCGTGTGTGTGGGAGATGAGGTGGAAATACAAGACTACTCCTCCAATGCCACCACTTACCGCTGGATTTTCCCAGGAGGCTTTCCCGAAGAATCCTTTGATTCCAGCCCACGCATCACCTACCAGCAGCCGGGCACCTACGACGTGGTGCTGGTGGTTACGGGCTGCCAGGGTACCGACCGCCTGGTACGGCAGGGAGCCATTACGGTATCCGAGCCGGGCTTTTTGCAGGTGGACCCGCCCAACGCCAGCCTGTGCCTGGGCGAAAGCGTGGAACTCACCGCCAGGGGGGCTGCCGAGTACAGCTGGTATGCGGCCGAAGAAATGCGACCCCTGCAGGGGGCCGTGGTGCGCGTCGCTCCCCGCCAAAGCACGGAGTACCTGCTGGTAGGGACCGATTTTGGCGGATGCCGTGATACCCTCAGGGTGCCCATAGAGGTAAATGGCATGGAAAACAGCCTGGAGGTGCGCCCGGCCGCGCCCAGTATCTGTGAAGGTGAATCCATCCAACTGCAGGCATGGGGAGCAGGGGAAATCCGCTGGTTTCCGGCCACAGGTCTCAGTGCCGATAAAGGTGAAGTAGTGGAAGCTTCCCCGGTCCATAGCACCACCTATCTGATCGAAGGGCGGGACGAAGACGGCTGCATACACAGCCTGGAAGTTCCTCTTGAAGTAAAGCCCAAGCCCAGTCTGCGGATTTACAGCGAACAAGCGCCGGAAATTTGCCAGGGCGAATCCATCCGCCTGCTGGCAGAAGGCGCCCGCACTTACCGCTGGGACGAGCACTCCAGCCTCAACACCCTCATCGGTCCCAGTGTGCTGGCCACACCAACGGGCAGCATCGCCTACCGGGTGCAGGGAACAGCCGAAAACGGCTGTTCGGCCGACACCACTTTTGAGGTGGTGGTACATCCCCTGCCCGAGGTAGTGCTGCATGCCTCCGACACCGCTATGTGCCTGGGGGATACCCTCAGCCTGCAGGCCGAAGGGGCCCATCGCTATGTGTGGACTCCCCTTAGTGGCATTGTTGTACCGGATGCCGACAGCCTGGGTAGCATACAGATCAGCCCTGCGGCTTCGGTCACCTATATCGTGAAAGGCACCAACGAGTGGGGCTGCAGCAGCACGGCCAGCGTCAACATAGGCGTCACCATCCCCCAGCCGCTGAGCATATATCCGGCTGCCGCTGAAATATGTGCTGGCGAACAACTGGAACTGCGGGTGAGTGGCGGCAATGGTAGTTATTTTTGGGAAAAACAGGCGGGTCTGCTCGAAAGCCGGGGCGAGCTGGCCCGGGTAGCTCCGCAACAAACCACCACCTACACCGTGCGCTCCTATGATCCCTCGGGAAGCGGCTGCATCAATATGGGGTCCATAACCGTCAAGGTCAAGCCCAAAGCAGGTATCAGCCTGCTGGCCGATGCGGGCACCATCTGTGAAGGAGATGCCCTGTCCCTGCAGGCGCGGGGTGGCAGCCAGTACCGCTGGCTCAGCCTGGGCAATGTGCGGGGCATGGGCGACAGCCGGGCGGTGGAAGGCCAGCGCAGCATGCGACTCATGCCCGAAGAAGATCATACCTACCGCATTGTGGGCATAGACGCCAATGGCTGCCTGGATACGGCTTCCCTGCACGTAAAGGTGTTGCCCTTCCGGGCGGCCGAGCAGGAAGATGTGCGCCAGATCGACCTGGCCACCACTGCCGGGCTGGTGCATTTTGAAGATGAAACTTCCGAAGCCAGCAGTTGGGAGTGGCGCCTGGGTCATACCCTCATTTCCCGCCAGCAGGCCTTCACCCATATTTTTGACACCACGGGCATTTATGTACTCAGCCTGCGCGTATCCAACGACGCCTGCACCGACGAGCTGCGGCAGGAAATCGAAGTGGTCAACAGCAGCCGCATACAGGACCTGCAACAGCTGCAAGTGGAGGGCCTGCCCGTGCTGGGTAAGCTGCGCCTGAGCTTTGAAAGCCCCCGACGCATGTACCTGCGGGCCCGCCTGCTGGACGCCGACGGGCAGGAGGTGCTCTCCGACCTGCTACAGCCCGCCCCAGGCCCCTTTGAGCGCACCTTCGACCTGCAGGGCCTGCCACCGGGCACCTATCAGCTCGTGCTCAGCGACGACCACCAGGCCCAGGGCTTTGTGGTGGAAATGGAATAGGGCGCCGGCGCAGCCGGCGCCCAAGCGAGCTGATGGCTTCCAACCCACCAGCTCGCTTGGTGGCTGCCGCGCAGCGGGCTTTTTTCTGGTATCCAATCCGTAGGATGTGCCTAATCGCGTTTCTGACACCACCTCCACTTTTTTACCCAGCCCGGAGTATAAAACTGAATCGAACATCAATCTAAAATCGTTAATCGGCGTTCCT
>RFHT01000130.1 GCA_003696835.1 Bacteroidota bacterium | reverse complement strand
TCTGTTTCACAATAGCTGGGAATCACCACCACCATCTCCAGCCCAGGGGCCGGGGGCTGCTCAATGAGGCGGGGCATAAAGCGATGCTTTTCCAGGTAGCTGCGGTGGCGGTGAATGGTCATAGTTGAAGGCCTGAGGCCACAAAGATGAAGGAGAAGCACAGAAAAATCAAGGGGCACAAATTCCTCCCAAAGTTTTTTAGTATTTTTCGGCTTCAAAATGAATAAATCTATAACTTAACATACCTATGAACCTCTCCATTGGCACCCGCGTACGACACCCACAGTATGGAAACGGCATCATCCTGGACAATGAAAAAGCCTTTTACAATGTCGCCTTTCCCAATTTTGGCGAAAAAGCCATCGCCAAAGATTACGAAGACCTGGAAATCATTGAGCTTGCCCCCCTGCCCGAAGGGCGCCTCAGCCTGGGCGATGTGGAAAAGGTGATTACGCAAATACTGCGCAAATGGCTGGATACGGGCGAAATTGTGCCCCTGGGTAGCCGCTGGAAAGGCGGCAAGCTGGTATTGCAGCCGGCCGACCCCCTGCTCAAGCCCAAGGAAATTCCCATAGAGACCTTCTTTCATAAGATTGTGATGATGCGTGACCGCCTGCGGGTGCTGGAGCAAAACATCAACAAAAGCAAGAACCTCAGCGATGAGGAAAAGGTCAACCTGCAGCAGTACATTACCCGCATCTATGGCAGCATGACCAGCTTTAATGTGCTCTTTCAGGTGCCTGAAGACGGCTTCAAGGGAGAGGGAAGGAGGTGAGAGGGCACAGGATACAGGTCGAAGATGCCATTAAGGTACTGCAGCGAAGTGGAAGCCCCATAAGGGGATTGCCACCTGCATCCTCAAACTTTGCCCCAGTTGGCTTCGTGCCCTCCTTCGTGTCCTTTGTGCACTTAGTGGCTAATCAACATCCAGCACCTTGCCTCCTGCCCCTTATTTGGAGAAGCTGAAAATGATGGGATTTGCCAGGCGTAGGTAGTCTGTTGTTTTCATGATAACCGAGTCGGTAAGGGAGCCGGCATTGAAGGCAATTTTTTCATTTTCGGGAATAGAGGTATCCACGTACAGCTGGAGCTCGAAGAAGGGCTTGCCGAAGGGGGGCACTGCGCCGGGTTGCAGGCCGGTGAGTTGGTGCAGTTCTTCGCGGCTGGCAAAGCGCAGCTTTTTGGCACCCAGTTTCTTTTTGACGGCCGGGGCATCCAGCTTACGGGCAGCGCTGAGCACAAAGAGGTGAAACTGCTTGCCCACCTTGAGCAGCAGCGCCTTGCCACCCGTTTTCAGGTCTTCGCCCCGGGCCCGGGCCGACTCCTCCGAGGTGGGGGTGGGCTCGTGGTGCACGCTGCGGTAGGCTACTTCATGTTCATCCAGCCATTGGCATATTTGTTCAAACATGGAGCAAAGATAAAGGAGCGGGGGTAATTGGAAAAAAAAGGGTAGAAAAAGAGATAAAAAATAAACTTATTTGAGAAAAAATCTCAAATTATGACAAAAAATAAAAAAATATTATTATATTTCCTATAATTTTAACCATCTCACCCTCTGGTTTTATTCTTGAATTCTCACCTTATGTTATTGGAATTTACAGTTGGCAACTTCCTTTCATTTGAAAACCCGGTTACCTTACGCCTGGACGCTTCTTCGATTACGGACTACCCCGAAAACACATTCGAGGCTGGAAAAACACAGTTGTTGAAGTCAGCGGCAATTTATGGGGCGAATTCCAGCGGAAAGTCCAACTTGATTCACGCCATGCGGACGATGCGGAAAATCATGTTGGACTCAGCAAAGCTATCCTCGACCGATGAAATAGAGGTAACTCCGTACTTGTTGAATACCCAAACTGAAAACGCCCCCAGTTTTTTTGAAGTATTGTTTTTTCTAAACGGGCAACGTTACAGGTATGGGTTTGAAGTATCTGTCAGTAAAGTTCACTCAGAGTGGTTGTACCATTCAAAAGTAAAGGCCGAAAAGATGCTGTTTATCCGGCATCATGATGGTATTGAAATAGCAGATCGAAAATTTCCAGAAGGTAAAAACCTTGAATCTAAAACAAGAGATAACGCTTTGTTTTTGGCCGTAGTTGATCAGTTTAATGGCCCTACTTCCGGGCAGATAATGGAGTGGTTCCATCGTTTTGCCGTTATTTCAGGGCTTGATCATGTGCATTACAGGCATTTGACGTTTAAGATGCTAAAAGATAAACACCTTGCACCTCTACTATCAAGCTTTATTGATCAACTCGATTTAGGATTTACAGGCATTGAGGTACAGGAATTGGAAACCATAGCCGATTTTCCAATAGACTTTCCCAAGGAGTTAATTCAGGAATTGAAAGAAAAATTACAGCTTCAAAAAACGTGGCGTCTTCAAACTATACATCCGCAGTACAATGAAAAAAGAGAACAGGTAGGAATAAAAAAATTTAATCTGCTTGAGCAGGAATCAGCAGGTACGAATAAGTTGTTTGATATTCTGGGCGTATTCTTTGATACCCTGCTTAATGGAGGGATAATAGGCATTGATGAAATGGATGCCAAGCTTCATCCCATTTTGACGAAAACCCTATTGCAATTATTTAATTCCAGGGAAAATAATCGACAAAATGCGCAATTAATTTTTGTTACGCATGATACGAATTTATTATCCTATGGCAGGCTCAGGCGCGATCAAATATATTTCACAGAAAAGACTCCCCTGGGGGCTACCGACCTTTATTCCCTGGCAGAATATAAATTAGCAGGAAAAAGTGTGCGCAAAGACCGCTCATTTGAAAAAGACTACATACTTGGCAAATATGGAGCCATTCCCTACCTGGGAGACTTATCCAATATTTATGAGCAATGGCAAGAAAAGTTAAAATCCCAAACCACATAAAGAAACGCCTTCAGAGAAAAGAACAAAAACGCCAGCTTGAAGTGAGGCCCACCAGGCGGTATCTGCTTATTGTTTGTGAAGGCATAAAGACTGAACCTATGTATTTTGCAGGGTTCATCAAAGACCTGCCAAAAGG
>RFHT01000810.1 GCA_003696835.1 Bacteroidota bacterium | reverse complement strand
CAGGCCCGCATCCTGCCCCGCATGTCGCTCATCGATGACGCCCAGCAGTTCAAAGCGGTCCGAGCCGCGTATGAGGCCATGGGTGGTCTTGGCACGCAGGGTGTGCAGCAAGCCGTAGGAAATCACCACAGCGGGAATGCGCTTAGCAGGCTTCTGACTGAATGTTGATTGGCTCATTTTGGTGAATATGGGCTAAAGCATGAAGATGCAGAGATGAAGATGAGGTTTTTTTTTGTAAAATGAACAGGATATTTGACCAAAGACTTCTTACTTTGCGCTTTGGTACAAGCAGCATGACATGACGAGAGCAGAATGTGTAGAACTGGGCTATGTAGCCAAGGCCCACGGCCTTAAGGGAGAGGTCAAGGTGGTATTTGACGTGCACGACATCAGCGAGTACGGCAAGGGCAGCCGGGTATTTCTGGCCAAAAAAGACGAGCCCCTGCAGCCCCACAAGATCAGCCAGATGCGCGTGCTCAATGAGCGCCAGGCCATTGTGTGGTTTGAGGGAGTAACAGACCGCAACCAGTCGGAAGCATTGCGGGGATCCACCCTGTATTTTCCGGAGAGTGAATTGCCGGTTTTGCCCGAGGGCCATTTTTATTATTTCCAAATAATAGGGTTTGACGTAGAAGATGAGCAATTGGGGCGCCTGGGCAGGGTGGAGGCCATACAGGACGGAGCGGCCCAGGACCTGCTGGTGATGCGCTATCAGGGCCGGGAGGTGTTGATTCCCCTGGAGGATGCTTTTGTGGGGCCGGCAGATATGCAGGCGCGGGTGCTGCATACGCGCCTGCCTGAGGGGCTGCTGGAGATGTACCTGGAGTCCTGAGGTCGGGCAGGCATTACCCAAATCCGTATTTGCCCCTGAGGGGCACAAATTTGAACTGCTGGTGAGTTTCGGTCTGGTAGCGGTCTGTGCTCAGGCGCTGCACCACCGTCATGGTTTGCAGGTGTTTGTCACCCACGGGCACCACCATGCGTCCGCCTATGGCCAGCTGGCGTTTGAGGGTTTCGGGGATTTTGGGACTGGCAGCAGTGACAATGATGCCGTCGTAGGGCTGGTACCTGGGCCAGCCCAGGGAGCCGTCGCCCAGCAGCAGGTAGGGTTGATACCCCAGGCGGCGCAGCCGCTCTTTGGCCTCGCGGTGCAGGGTTTCATTGATTTCCACCGAAAATACGCGCATGCCCATTTCACATAGCACGGCCGCCTGGTAGCCGGAGCCCGTACCAATTTCCAGCACCTTCATGTTGGGTTGCAGCTGTAGCAGCTGCGTTTGAAAAGCCACGGTAAAAGGCTGGCTGATGGTTTGTTCCTCTTTGATGGGCAAGGCTTTATTTTCGTAGGCCTGGTCGGCAAACACGCCCTCCACAAAGAGGTGGCGGGGTACTTTGAAGATGGCCTGCAGCACGCGGGTGTCGGTGATGCCGGCGGCCCGGAGTTGTTCGACCAGGCGTTTGCGTTTTCCGAGGTATTTGTAGGTATCGTCCAAATCTTTTACACGCTTGATGTGTGGCCTTCAAAACTACTTTCTTGGATGGTAAAGTGCAACGACTTCGCGCAAGTATTCACGGTTGAGGTGCAAATAAATTTCGGTGGTGGTAATGGACTCATGGCCGAGCATTTCCTGCACGGCCCGCAGGTCGGCCCCCCCTTCTATGAGGTGGGTAGCGAAGGCATGGCGAAAGCTGTGGGGGCTGATGGGTTTTTGAATACCTGCCCGTGTGGCCAGTTGTTTGACCAGCTGAAAGATCATGACGCGACTGAGGCGGCGCCCCCGGTTGTTGAGGAATACGAAGGCTTCGTG
Source organism: Bacteroidota bacterium (assembly GCA_003696835.1). Taxonomy (GTDB): domain Bacteria; phylum Bacteroidota; class Bacteroidia; order J057; family J057; genus J057. Next base: position 801 of record RFHT01000810.1, on the reverse strand, counting down.
GCCGTGGGCGGCGGGTTGTTGGAGGCGCTGCTCGTGGTAATAGGTCCGCAGGGCGTTGAGAGCGGGCTCGCCTATGGGGATGAGGCGCTCTTTTCGGCCTTTGCCCATAATTTGCACAAATCCTTCCTCAAAAAACACTCCCGACCGCTGCAGGTTGACCAGCTCGCTCACGCGCAGGCCGCAGGCGTAGAGCACCTCTACGATGGCCTTATTGCGCAGGGCGTGCCGGTCGGCAGGCTGTATGGCTGCCAGCAGGGCTTCTATTTCGGCCACACTCAGCAGTTGGGGCAGCTTTTTGCTGAAGCGGGGCAACTCCAGGCGTTCGCTGGGGTCGTGGCTTACCCATTCATCCAGTAGTAGAAAGCCATGAAAAGAGCGTATGCTCGAAATGTTGCGCGCCAGGGAACGCTCGTTCAGCAGGCATTTTTCGACCAGAAAACTCAAAAACATCCGGATTTTTTCCAGGCTCATGTCCTCCGGGCTGCTGCACTGCAGGGTGGATTGGGCAAAGCCTGCATAGCGATGCACATCGCGCATATAGGCCTGACGCGAGTTGTCGGCCATGGCCCGCTCCACACGCAGGTAGAGCTCATATTCCCGTATGGCGGTTTCCCAGCTGGGTGCTTGCATACTCCAGGGGCTAAGGGGTGGGTGGATGTTTAACCACCCGCATTGCAAGTTGGGCAATTCGGGCCAATTGGCAAAATGGAGAGCTTATGGTGGGGCCTTACTTTGTCGTTTTGCCTCCCTTAGCTGTCAACACGCTGTCAATGGGCTCCCATAACTCGATTTTATTTCCCT
>RFHT01000129.1 GCA_003696835.1 Bacteroidota bacterium | reverse complement strand
TTCAGAAAAGTTAGTAAGAGGCTTCTGACTTCTGTAAACACGGAAATACTATGCTTATTAGAAAAATGCCTCAGGCTATCCCGAACTCACGTTAAATATATACAGAAGTTGCGGCATTTTCCAACTCACCAAAATATTAATGTTTGAACATCGAAATGAATATTTTTACTAATTGACTGGGAATCAATAATTTGCGTATCAGGCAGTAAACAGGAGGGTAAAAATTTTTACATGCATGCTGTTATGCTGCCATACACCGGATTCTCAGAAGTATCCGGTTGGCAGGAGCTATTTCCACGAGTTTCGCTTAGGCAGCAAGGTGAGCCCAGGGGTCGAAATGCCTGCTTATTTTTCACCGGCGCTCCCCTACCTCAGCAGCACCACCGTGCCGTTGCAGCGGAAGCGCAGGCCGTCGGAGCGCTCAAAAATGCCCACCCAGGCGTAGGTGCCTCCTGGTACAGGCGTACCATCTACCCTGCCATCCCAGCCCGAGGGAGCATCACCCGGGGTGAGATTTCCCCGGTCAAAGACCTTTCGCCCCCATTGGTTGAAGATGATGAGGCGCTCAATGTTCACCACATCCGAGGTTTCGGTATCGGCATACAGGGTAAAATATTCATTGATGCCATCCTGGTTGGGAGTGAAAGCAGTGGGGGCATACAAGCCGTCCTGGCATTTGGCCTTTTTCTTCACGAGCACCCACAGGCTGTCGCGTGCCATGCAGCCGGCGGTGGTCCAGGCGGTGACATAGACCATCATGCTGCTGTCGGGTTGCAGGCTGAGGGTGGAGGGGCATGCCGACTCGCACAAGCCTTCCCATTGCACTTCATGCAGGGGCTGGCTGGCCTCAATCTGCAGGCTGAGGGACTCCCCTTCGCGAATTTTTTTGTTTTTGCCCAGATCAATGGTAAAAGGAGGCGGGTCTTCTACGGTGAAGGCCGATTGCCACTGACAGCCTTTGGCGTCGGTAACTGTGATGGGAAAAGTGCCGGCGCAATAGCCCTGGCTGATGGAGTCGGTGCGGGCGCCATTGGTGAAATATTCAAAGGGCGGTTTGCCATTTTCTACGAGCACGGCAATTTGGGCATCACAGGCGCCGCGGCAGGAGGGGTCCTGTATGCCGATGTAGCCTTCCAGGGGGGGCGGGTCTTCGAGCACCACCTCCGTGCTGGCCAGGCAGCCCAGGGCGTCACGTACCTCTATGGTATAAGTGCCGGCAGGCAGGCCATCCACCTCATCACCAGCATGCCAGCTGCCTCCGTCCAGCCGAATTTCCACAGGTGCCTGCCCCTGCTGCAGGGTGAGCACCACCCGGCCATCGGCATAGCCGGCACAGCTGGGCGGCCGCAGCCTGGTGCTCAGCTGCAGGGTGGTGGGTTCCACCAGGGCATAGGCCGTGTCGGTGCAGCCATATTCGTCCCTTCCTATCACTTCATAAGTGGCAGGCTGCTGAGGAGCCACTACCGCATCCGGCCCTTGGGCCTGCAGCAGGCCCGCAGCAGCAGAGTCCCACAAGTAGGTGGCGGCGCCGCTGGCGTGCAGGCTGGCGCTGCCCCCCAGGCACACCGAGAGGGTGTCCTGATCGAGCTGTACTTCAGGGGCATGTACGCCTATATATACCGAATCTATGCCCCGGCAACCAAAGAGGTATTCGCCTTCGACTACGTACCAGCCCTCCTGCCGCCTGTCGGCGGCAGGGATGAGGGGAGCCCGCTCCGTAGAGGTAAAGCCCCCTGGCCCCCGCCATCGGTAGGCAAAGGCCTCCTGCTCAGTACCCAGCTGAATGTTTTGGCCCACACACACCTCCTCTCCCGTAGCAGTGATACAGCAGGCGGGGGTACAGTCCCACAAGGCCTGCAGCACGGTGGACTGCACGGGATTGTATTTCACCACAAACATGAGGGCCACCACGCCGGAGGGAATGTCCAGGTGCAGGCGGGCACTTTCGAAACGGTTGCCGGAAAGTTTAAAGTCGGCGGGCATGCTGCTTCGCTGCACCACCGAGTCCTGAAAGGGGATGCCCCTGCCGTACACCTCCAGAAAGCCCTCCACACAGGCATTGGGCTGCAGGGCACTTTCTATGGGCAGTTGGGGGTCGTTGAAATGGTTGGTGGAATCGGTACAGCTGGCGCCAAAGTAAGGCACGCTGCCCGCAGGGCTGAGGTTTCCGGCCAGGTCGATGTAAAAAATATCGGCTGCATCGGGCACATCGGCCGTGGTAAAGTCGAAGCGGATACGCGAGAGGCAGTTGCCTACCCACACGTAAAAGGAGTCGGTAGGGGCCCGTCCGGCGCTGGGATCAAAGGTGGCCGAAAGGGTATCGCCGCAAAAGAGGGTATCAATTCTTCCCTGTGCAGGGGCAAAGGACGAGCATACAGCCAGAAAAAACAACAGGCAAGTAAAGGGTTTTTGCATGGGTTGCTTGCTAGGTAAAATGTTAAGATACAATCAGGTTCCCCAGCTAACTTCCTTTTGCTTCCGGGTAGATTGTTAAACAAACATTCCGCATTTCAGTCATTCACAGCGGCAGGTCAAAATTTTTACCCCAACAAATATTTATATACCTTTTAACGAAGGGATAAAAGCGGCTATTGTTTTGCCAGCCCGATCTTTGTACTCACCACACATCGCGGTGGAAGGGCACCAGTTCAGAGCCATAGAAAAAATAGGTGGCAATGTCGAAGAAGGCCCAACCGCGTGCGGCGAAGTCTCGCATACCGTGCTGGCAGCCACCGGCACCGTGGCCGTAAATGTAGCGGCCTCTGCGGTCGTCCACGCGGCAGCAGCCCTTGCGGAGGCCGGCCTGGTGGCAGTTGGGGTGCTTGCTACAGGCCACGGCCAGCAGGTAGGGGGTGCGGTTGCCGCCCAGGGAGCAGCCCCGCCATTTGGCCTGGTCGCCCGACTGGGTGAAGTCACCGTTGCATCGGGAACTGAACACGGCGGTAATGGGATTGCCCAGCCCGCCATAAGCAGCAGGATGCGTGAGGATGAGGCCCCTGGTAGCCTGGGCTGCGCGCAGGCTGTAGCCCGCCAGCGTGCTTTGAAACGCCAGCTGAAAGTTTTGGGGCTGGCGGGTGCGCTGTGCTTTGTTCAGCATATAGGTTCTCACCCATACGGCCTGGGTTTTTAAGGCTTCGGGATATTCGGTAAAGAGGCCCACTTCTCCTTCTGTAACACCGGCCACTGCCAGTTCCAGGGGCAGCAGCAGGGTATTCCATCTGGTCCATGCGCGGGGACTAAAGTCCTTTGGTACTTCATTGTATCCCCGCTGCGGGCGGTAAAACTTTGCATAGCCGCCCTGGGGCATAAGCGTTTTTATGGAGGGCAGGTATTTCAGCTTTTCGGCAGGGAAACACTGGCGCAAGCGGGCTTCATCATGCGTAAAAATGGCTTTGGGCCTTTCGTCGTGGCGGAAGCGCATGCGCGCGCCAGAATGTGAAGCTGTGAGCTGCACAAACTGGGCTTTGTTTCGGAGCGAAATTTTACCCACTTCATTTTTTCCTTCATGCAGGGGAATAAAGAGCTCGTACATGCTTTCGAAACCGGGCTTGCTCACCTGTAGCAGGGCATAAGTGGGCAGGCCGGTGGTATCGGTAAATGCGGGCAGTACAAACTCGCCTTTTTCATTGCTCAACACCCTGCAAATCGGCCGTGTATGGGTTTGGCCACCTATGTACAACCCCTCTCTGAACATTTGCACTTCGTGATAGTAAAGCGACACCCTGGCTCCGGCAAGGGCATGGCCATCATTGAGTTTCATCACCCTGCCGCGAAGCAGGGCATTATTTGGCTGGGTCGAATGGTTCACGGGCTCCTTGCAGGCCAAAAGAACGGCTGTTGTAAACAGGGTCAGTATGGTAAATCTGAGGGTCATGTCCAAAGCTGTAAGGGTGAAAAGCTAGTTTTGAAAGGCAGAAAAAGGGGCTATTTTAATGGCAAAACCCAAAAACCAATCGGGCGCAGGCTTCACCTTTTTGGGCAGGCCATTGGCGTCGGTAAAGGGTCCTCTGGCATTGCCATTGCCCAGCAACCAGTAGCGCAGCCCGCCGCGCAGGGCCAGCCCAAACTGTTTTTCATCAGAAAGCCAGATGGTGGGCTGCCACCTGGCCAGTATGGCTACATTGTTGGTAGAGCGCACAAATTCTTCGAAGCCGCCGTCGTAGCTAAACTGGGCATAGACGCCCCCGTCTGAGAGGTCGAGGTAGAAGCTCTGAGCGGCTCCCAGGTAATAGCGGCCCGCATACTCGGTGAGTTGCATGGGGTTAAGCCCCACAAAAGCGCTGATGTTTCTGTTGACGTAGCGGCCAATTTGCTCAGCATCCTGGTTGAGCTTGCGCATGGAAGGCCCCACCTGTACCTCTACCCGGAAAGCGGGAGAAATCAGGGAAGCCGCTATGGCCACGGTGGATCCGGTGCGGGTATAGTGTTCACTTACGACAGAGTCCTGCAGCTCGCGTATGAGTTCGAGGGTTTCGGGGCTTTGGTTGGCCAGGCGCGGGCACAGGCCACAGTTGATTTGAGAGCTGGAAGCGGTGTAGCCGGTTTTCCAGAGGTCGCCGCCCAGGCGTATCTCTATACCTGATACCTGAGCATGCAGCTGGAGGGTGAGCACCAGGGCGATGCTCATGCTGATGATTGACTTCATGTTGATTGTTGTTAGAGTTGTGTTGTGATACCGATGGTAAAGAATTGTCGTTGAATGCCGGGGCCCTGCAGCAGCCAGTCGGCTGCTTGGAGCCGCATGCCCTGGCTTTGCTCATGGAAATAGCTGGCGTGAAAGCGCACCTTTTTGCCTATGTCGAGGAAGGCTTCGGCCCCTATGCCCCAGCCGTGGGTGGCCGGTGCCCAAAAGTAGGTAGGCAAGCTGGCTTCCACGTGGCCCACAATGGCTGCGGCGGCTTCCTCCTTGGCTTTTTGGGGTACAAAGGGGATGGGGTCAAAAGCTGCCTGCAGGTGAGCCACTGCACGGGGGTCGATTACTTCCAGGCCCACGCGGTAGCTGAAGTCCAGCCCCAGCAGGTAGTAGGCCTGCACATCTATACCGGTGGCAAAGGGGCCAAAAGAGAGCCTGGGTCGCCAGTGGTCGGGCAGCAGCCGTTCCAGTTCTACGCCTGCCCGCAGACTGAGGGCGCCCTTAGCTTCGGGAGTGGTGACGCGTTTGAGCAACAGGTTCATCACTTCATCCATGCGAAAGAGGGTCCAGGGCGGCCACACCTCTGCGGCGGTAATGAAGGGCTCGCTAAAGCGGCCCGAGCCCGTTTCCACATCCAGAAAGATGAGGGGCAGGTTGATGCCCACGGTGCCAAAGAACTTCCAGGGTTTTTGCAGTTGGCGTTGGCGGTACGTGTCGCCAAAATCCAGCTGTACTTCGCTCCAGGGTACCCAGGGAAAACGCCCCCTGAGTTCATTGGCTGCCCGGGAAACGCTGGCTCCCAAATCGGGTACGTGGTAGGCCATGCTGGCCCGGAAGGTGCCCACGCCATAGTTGACTCGTGGTGAAACCTGGAGGAGCTTTTTCAGCCAGGCGCGTTTCCAGTGGGCGTCCCGGGCGGGAGGCGCCAGCAGGGCGGCAGGCTGCGCAGAGGAGATACTTGCAAAGTAATTCTGGGCGAGCACCTCTTGTGCCTGCACCGAGGCGGTGAGCAGCAGGGCCAGCAGGCTGGCTTTGAGGTAATAAATGGCGTATTTGCTGACGTGCAGGATCATGGCTTCAGGCTTTGCGGATTCTACCGTTACTGATTTTCATTTCATCAACAAAGAGGCGGATCTTTTGCACCACTTCGGCCGGGCTCATGTCCTGCAGGTTGACGTCCTGGAAGTAGCCCTGCACCTGCATGTGCCGGAAGAGGGGCATGATGGTGCGGCTGCGGCCAGGCTCTTCTGTGGGTGCATGGGTGATCCATTCGAGTCCCTGCAGCACCCAACCGGGCAGGGGGGTATCAGCTCCAAATCCCATCTCCATGGCTGCGACGGCCTCTTCCCACTGGATGAGCACGCGCTCGTCTATGACGATGGCCTGGCCCGGAGAGACATACACTTTCACCTCCATCTTTGGGGGCTGGCCCTCTTCATGGGTATAAAGGGGAGCAAGGGGTGCTTGGGTGGGGTGTTCGGTCTGGCTTAATTCAGGCTGCTGCTGCGCCAGCCGTGCCTCCGGCTGGGAAGTGAAACGGGCCTGGGCCTCTACCATTTCCAGCAGGCGCGCCTGCTGCTCCATTACTTGCTGCAGCATTTGCTCCATGCGGGCATGCTCGTGCGCCTGGCTGCTTTCTTTGGCTTCTGCTTCTGCCATACGGGCAGTGGGGGCAGGCTGGGTGAGGTCCGCTATGTAGGCATCCCGGTCCCGCTCAGGCGCAGCAACCGCCGGCCTTGAGACCAGGGGCTCTGCTTCAACCGGCGCCGGCGCCGGCATTTCAGGGCTGGGCTCGGGTTCCACTGGGGCGGGTTCGGCTGCTGGTGTTTCATGTTCTACCCAGGGGCTAACGGGCGGGGTGGTATCTGTGGCAGAAGGGGGCTCCGGGTCTGCGGGCTGATAAACCGGCAGGCCGGGCTCGGAGCGTGCCACCTGCCGGGCAGGTGTACAGGCGAGAACAAAGGCCAGGGCTGCGACATTGATGAGGACCAGCCAGGAGGACCGCTTCGGGAGTCGCAATTGTGGGTGAGTTCGGGTAAACATTAGCTTCATTTTTTAGGGTTATCGTTCAGGTTGCGGGTATGCCAGGGTGCCAGTATTCCCCGGTATCAGGAATTGAGCGTTTCAGGACCAGGTGCGGCAGGGATGAGCGGTAGTGTAAGCGTACCGCCAAAGGGTACTACCTGCCGGGATTGTCATTAAATAATCAGTTAAAAAGGGAGTCTGGCATTGGCCACCGTGGGGTGCCCGCTGTTTTTCATTGTGCTATTAAGACAGACGGGAAGTAAAAACTGCACGTTGAGTGGAGAAAAAAAATGCTTGAATGGGGAATTATCTGCTGATGTCCTGAAGTGAGCAGGCCAGGTACTCAACCTATGAGGCCGCCAGCAGCAGCATCAATGCCAAAAGAGGTTTCATGCCCCCAAAGATGAAGATGCAGGGATGAAGATAAGCAAAATGCATATACCCAAAGGGGCAGATGTGCACATACTTCCATTTTATGGCCAAAAATTCCATAATTTGCTTAATTTCGCTCCTCATAAACCGGCAGCAGCATCTTCCGGCTCAACAGAAAGTTTACAGGCCATGAGTAAAAAAGATTTCACCTATACGGCAAAAGATGGAGAAAACATTCAGGTCAGCCTCTATGGTGCCGACCAATACGGCAATCAGCCCTGCGTACTGTACCTGCATGGATTCAAAGGCTTCAAGGACTGGGGCTTTGTGCCTTACGTGGGTGAATATTTTGCCCGGCAGGGGCTGAGTTTCATGTGTTTCAATTTTTCGCACAATGGCATTGGCAACAATCCCACGGAGTTTACCGAATTTGAAAAATTCAGGCGCAATACCTTCAGCCGGGAAGTGCGGGAAACCATTGAGCTGGTGGAGCTCATTACGCGCACCAACTTTTTCGGCCGCGACATGCACCACAAGTTGGGCCTGATGGGCCACAGCCGGGGCGGGGGCATTGCCCTGCTGGCTGCCGAGCAGCTCAACGAAATTTCGGCTGTGGCTACCTGGTCGGCGGTGAGTACCTTTGACCGCTTCGACAAAAAGGAGCGGCAGGAATGGCGCAAAAAAGGCTACAAGGAAGTGGTCAACAGCCGTACCGGCCAGGTTTTTCAGCTGGGACGCGAGATGCTGGACGACATTGAGCGGCATGCCAAAGATGAGCTCAACATACTGGTGGCTACCAAAAACCTGGGCAGGCCTTTGCTCATCCTGCACGGCCAGGAGGACGAAACGGTGCCTTATTACGAAGCCGAAACCCTCAATATTTATGCCGACCCGGCCCTGTCCCGGCTGCGGCTCATCCCAAACGCAGGCCACACCTATGGAGCCAAACATCCCTTTGAGGGTACTACCCCCGAGCTGGAACTCACACTGCAGCTCACCACGGATTTTTTCCTCAAACACCTCCCTGAGTAGCCGGGCCAGGAGCAAACCGCAAAAAATCACTGGATGTCATGCTGAGGCGGGGCCGTGCGCAGGGCTGCAGGGCCGAAGCATCTCCTGCGGATTGGGTACCAGAACCCCCGCTGCGCGGAAGGCAGGAGCCCCCTCGGCGCGCGAAGCCAGGGCGTATGCCGCATAGCAACAAGGAGGGTACCGAATGCCCTGCGTGGGGTTACAAACCCTGTTTGCTATTTCCACAGCAGTTGCAAACTGCTGCGGGCAGTTCATGTTGGCGTGCGGAGCACGCCATGAACGGTAGGCCAGCAAGCCCAGCTTTCAGGCCAGGATGTCCTTCACCACCTTGCCGTGTACATCGGTGAGGCGGTAGCGCCTGCCCTGGTGCTTAAATACAAAGCGCTCGTGGTCGATGCCCAATGCATGCAGGATGGTGGTTGGGCGCAGGGGGGTGGGTGAGCCACGAAGTTCTCTGAGGCCACGAAGGAGAACCCCGATGAAGGTTGTGAATTTGATTCGTGAAATTTGTGTGATTCGTGACTCAAACAGGCAGGCAGGCATTTTTCTTCAAAAATATACGCAAATCATCAAGAT
>RFHT01000128.1 GCA_003696835.1 Bacteroidota bacterium | reverse complement strand
CTGGTCGAAATAATGCAGGTAGTTGAGCAGCAACTGGGGGCTGATGTCCTCAACCTGGCTATTGAAGGAGGTGGAAAAAGCGGGCTGGGGCGCAGCACCTGAGCGGATGGTATTTTCATGCCGGGCACTCCGCGGCGTAGTTAATCCCAGAAATTGCGTTTGCAGCAATAACTCATTTCTGGCATTGAGGTTGAACTGGGCCCGCAGGTTGGCCAGCAGCACCCGGGGTTTGAAGAAGGTGTTGCTGTGGGTCTCCCGCGTTAGTTCACTCAAAAAGTACGTTTCTTTCATACTGGAAAACTCATGCCGCTGGTTGGCATTGAGCAGGGCGCTGATGTTTATTTTGTTGCGAAAGCTGAAATAGAGATTCGCCCCTGCACGCAGGTTGTAATAATCCCAGCCGGGATCGCCGGAGAGGGGAAAGAGGTTTTGGCCGTAGGAAGCATCCACATTGCTGTACATCTTTTTCTTTTTGGTGAGGATGTTGATCACCGAGGTGCTGGAGGCATCAAAACGGGCAGGGGGATTGGGATAGATTTCAATACTTTCCACATTTTCGGCACTCATCCCACTCAAGAGGCCGATGGCTTCCTGCATGCTTAAGGGCTTGCCTTTGCCATCTATGTAAATGCGCACGCTCAGGGAGCCCAGCAGTTTGATCTGCCCATTGGCCAGCACCTGTATGCCGGGAAGTTTTTTCATCACTTCCAGCATGCTATTTCCCCGGGCCAGGGGAGAGTCGCCCAAATTCACGCGGGTATGGTCTATTTTCTGTTCAAGCAGCGGTTTTCTGGCTTTGATTTCTACTGCTTCCAGGGTGTAGTCGCCCACCCCCAGGCGTTCTGCTTCCACTTGCAGTACGCCCAGTTCCAGTTGGGGATGCAGGCTGTCTATGGAAAAGGTGTACAGGGCAATTTTGGGGAATTGTTTGGAACGGGCATATACGTACAGGCTGTACTCACCAAAGGGCACGGCAGTAAACTCAAATGCACCCGTAGAATCACTCAGGCTACCTTTTACCAGTTGGTCTCCTTCCTTCTCATACAGGGCCAGCATGGCATAGGCCAGGGGCTTGCCCGTACTCAGTTGTATCTTTCCCTTCACCAAGGCTTGTTGTCCGTACACAACAGGCAGCATGAAGAGAACACATAACAGATGTAGGGCGATGGATCTCATGGGAATAGTGGCTGAATTGTAAAAAAAAAGGAAAAATAAACGAAATTCCAAATATAAATTTGGAAAAAATGGGTTGGCGTTCAAAAAGTAGGCTGTATGCGAAGGTATGGGGGTCGGTTTAGTTTTTTTTTGGGGGGGGCAGGGTGCAGGTCGGCGCACGGCGGGAAGGTTGGGCTGTGCGCTGGCCTGCGCGACGGAAGGTCTCCTGGGTGTGGCATAGCGGGGGAAAATTGATAGATGCTGTCCGCCCGGCACTAAAGTGGCCAGGCTGCCACCTGCATCCTACCCCCAGCCAGCCCTAAGGCCCTGCGGGCCGGATTTTTTTCACCCACAGGGTAGTGGGCGTGGTGAGTTCAGCCAGGGCCATTACCCGGCGCTGAGCGCCGTAGCTTTCGCCTTGCCCGGGGCGGGCCGCCAGGTCGCCCAGCTCAGTGGGGCGGCCAAAGGAGCCGGTTTCCACTCCCAAACCAAAGGGTTGCCCCCTTTGTATGCCCAAAAAACTGCCATAGGGCAGCCGTGCTTCATACAGCAGGCGCCCTTGCCTGTCAAACCCTATGCGCACAGCCAGCTCTTGCTGCTGGCGAAGATTTTTCCAGGCCGTAGTCCCTTTGCCGTTTACCCCTATCCACTGCAGCTGGCTCATCTTCTCCAGTGAATTGCGCTGCAGGGCCAGCAGGTCCAACTCAGACAAGTTGATGTACTCCAGCGAGGCCGGTGGGGGCGTAGGGGGACCTACTGGAAAATATATGCCCTTTTCCTTCTGCTTCCCCCCGCCGGGAACCACCCACAACTTCATGCCCGTAACCAGCATCTTCAGCTGGGTGTGGGGAGCTTCCGCTTCCAGAAATACATATACATACCCTTGGTCGTGCAGCACGGCATAGTTTAGCCCGCTTTTTTCGTCATGGTACATCTTATCGGGCCAGTCGGTATCCTGCCCGTCGGGAATAAAGCTGTGGGGATAAGGGCTGCTGATAAACACCGGCGCGCAGGCGTACAGTAACAGCAGACTCCATAAGATTAGCCAGTTTCTCATGCTGCAAATGATTGAAATACCCCTTGGTTCACATTTTTTCGGCTACATACAGGCCAAAGATGACAAAAAATATCGATATTGCAGTATATGAACCCTAAGATTTAAGTGCATGCGCATACTCGTTTTCCTCACTTCTGCTATTCTGCTACATACTTTCAGTTTACAGGTACTGGCACAACACACAGACTACAAACTGCTTTGGGAGATTTCGGGAAACGGACTGGAAAAGCCTTCATTCCTCTTTGGTACCATCCACATACAGGACAAACGCGCTTTTGAGTTCAGCGACTCCGTACTGCTGGCCCTGGAGGCCTGCGAAACCTTTGCCATGGAGCTGCACCCCGACAGCGTGGTGCGCCAAGCCTTCCGCACCTTTTTCAAGAGCGGAGGGGTTTCGGATAAACCAAAGCGGCCGAGTATCCGCACCTGGCTCACCCAGGCCGAGTACGACAGCCTGGCTGTGAAGTTTCGCAAAAAAACGGGATTTGAGCTCAGGCAGTTTGAACATGAAAGCCCCCTGGTCATTGAAGGCATGATGGAAGAGGATACCAGGGTGGCCAAAGATAAAGCCACCTTTCTGGATGCCTGGCTAAGTCAGATGGCCCGTGTACAGGGAAAAAGAATTGTGGGGCTGGAGACCTATCAGGAGCAAATTCAAAGCAGCGAAGCCGCTGAGCACACCGACCCCGGTAACAGGCTCAAAGCCCTGCTGGGAGAGCCTGCTCATCAAACCACCAGACTGATGGCTCAGCATATCATGATGGACCAGCTCATAGAGCGCTACCGCAAAGGAGACATTGACCAAATATATGCCTATTACGAGCGCTACGCCAAAAGCCCCGAAGGCCAGCAGTACGTGGACCACCTGCTGGTGCGGCGCAACCGCAACATGTATGAACGCCTGGTGCCGGAAATACACCGCGCACCTACTTTTATTGCCGTAGGTACGGCTCACCTGCCCGGTGAAGAAGGCTTGATCGAGCTCTTGAAAAAAGGGGGCTACCGCATGCGGCCCGTAACGGCCACCTTCACGGGAGTGGCTGCAAAATACACCCCCAAAAAAGTAGCAATTCCCTGGAAAACCTACACCAATGAAACCACCGGCTACAGCCTCCAAATGCCTCAGTTTCCCTTTTCTTACTCCCCCGAAAACCTGCCTGTGGACATGTACCTCTACCCGGAGCTGGGAACCGGCCTGGTGTATATGACCATGAGCCTGCCCCTGGGAGACAAAGACCTTACCCCCAAAACCGCCCTGGAGGCCATGATCAGCAAGATGACAGAAGATGGAAAAAGTGAGCTCATTAAAAAGAAAAAAATCCGTTTTGAAGGCCATGAAGGCCGGCAGTTTGTGATGAAAGTAAAAGACGAGGGCTATATGAAAGGAAACCTGGTCTTCAGACAGGGCCACGTTTATTTCAACATGTTGCAGAGTCAGCGCCTCGAAATGCTCGAAAGCGAATACAGCAAGCGCTTTTTTGAGTCGCTGAAATTTTTGCCCATCCCCCAAACCCCCTGGCAAGGCTTCGAGTCCGATGCCGGGGCCTTTGCCCTCAAATGCCCGCCGGTAAGCCGGAAGTTACAAAAGCTGGTACAT
>RFHT01000809.1 GCA_003696835.1 Bacteroidota bacterium | reverse complement strand
GGTGCCTGCCCGATTTGCTTCCAGGCTTCCTGGTAGGTACGCAGCTCGCGGGTGGCGTCGTTCCAGGCTTTGGGTTTATCTGCCTCAAAGGTCCTGAATTTCTCCATCATGCGAAGAATTTCCTCCTTCTTTTCGGCATTTTCTTCCCGTATTTTTTCCTGTAGCTTTTTAAAGCCCTCTCTAATTTCAAAAAATTTATCAATGGCCTCCCGGTAGGCCGAGTTGATTCTGTCCATCTCCGAGCGTGGTACATGCCCGATGGAGCGCCACTTTTGCTGGATCTGGGTAAACATGTCCATTTTCTGCTTCCACACAATGGGATCGTGCCGCTCGTCTTCCTGCGGAATGAGGTTGGCTGCTTCAGCTATCAGCTTTTCTTTTTCCTGCAGGTTGATCTTGCGGTCATAGTCCAGCATTTCGTAGTGGATGTCGCGCTGCCTGTAAAACTCATCCAACTGCTCGCGGTACTGCCTGTTGAGCAGGTCCACATCTTCCTTGAGCGGCAGGCCGATCATTTTCCACTCATCCTGTATATTGCGCACCTCCTGCTGCACACTCATGGGGTCTTGGGCTTCTACCAGGGCCTTGAGTTTGAGGAGCAATTCTTTTTTGCGCTCTGAATTGTGCGCACGTGATATTTCTTCCTGTTCGTGAAAGTCGGAACGCCTTTGGTTGAAGGCTTCCAGGGCCGTCATAAAGGCCGAGCGGTCTTCATCTGAAATCTCCGCCTGGTCTTTGATGGCATCAAAGCTTCTTTTGATGAGGCCCACTTTGGGAATGAGCTGGCGTATATCTTCCTGCTGGCCAAAGGCCAGCAGCAAACGGGTAAGCTCTTGAGCAGAGACACCTTCCAGCACGTGTATGTCTTTGCTGGCCAGGGTTTCATCTATTTTTTGGATCAGGGGCATGAGGTCCGGATCAAATTCCGGTTCCTGTTTTTCTGCTTCTGCCACAGCCTCTTCCTCCGCAGCCTCACCCACTTCTTCACTTTCTGCTTCTTCCGTGGGCACTTCTGCCACCGCTTGTGTTTCGGCTACTTCTGCTTCTGACTTATCCTCACTGGGCGTTTCTTTTTCTGGCCCTGTTTTTTCTGCCGGGGGGGGAGCATCTTCTTTCACCTCCAATACAGTCTCCTGCTGCTCAGTATCGGGGGTATTTACCGGCTCCGCCTCCTCCACTTTCGCTTCAGGCGGATCGGCTTCTGCTTCGGGTGGTGGAATAGGGGTATGTGATACGGTTTCAGCCTCGGCTAAAGGCTGCTCAGGTGAGTCCTGATCAGGTGTTTCTATTGTAGTTTCAGAAGCTTCATCTTGCACTACATCTTGTGACTCAGGCTGATCCACGGTTTCATTCTCTGGGGTTTGCTGATCCTCAGGTTGTTCTTTGGATGCGTCCTGATTCTCTACCTGCTCTTCCGGTGATGTGTTGATCTCCTTCTCGATCGACATAAGAGGTTCTCTTTCGTTAGTATTTAAGCGTCGTGCCCTGGAATACTCAAATTAGGCAAATAATTAAACAATTCCTAGTAGGGTACGACAAGGGCTTGTGAATTAAAGACTTGACGTCCTGATACAAATTTACAAAAAATCCCTTTAAAGCCATATTTGGGTGTAGCAGAAACGCTTTTTATTCCTGACACTGGCAGAGGGGACTTCTCCCGGCGATGGCTTAGTTGAGGCTGGCTTCCTGCTGTGAGCACCATGCTTCCACCATTTCCAGGCTGGGGTTTTTGAGGCCGAGCTTGAGTTTTTTGTTCCAGCCACATATTTCCTGATGAAGTTTGGCGGGTTTGGTTTCACACAGGGCAGCTACCGTCCAGACTCCCGCTTTGTATATCAGGGGCACATATTCCTCCGGAATACCCAGGGCCGTAAATTTTTCCACCTCATCAATGGCAGGTTTGGGCTCGGGTTTCATTTGGGGAAAAAACAATACATCCTGTATGCTGTGCGAATTGGTCATGATCATAGCCAGGCGGTCTATACCCACCCCCAGCCCTGCCGTGGGTGGCATGCCAAACTCCAGGGCCCGCAGGTAATCTTCGTCCAGCATCATGGCCTCTTCATCTCCACGCCGGCCCAGCTCAAGCTGAGCTTCAAAACGGGCCCGCTGGTCCAGAGGGTCGTTCAGCTCTGAAAAAGCGTTACAAATTTCTTTCCCATTGCAGATCCCCTCAAAACGTTCCACCAGCCCGGGCTTGCTACGGTGTTTTTTGGCCAGTGGGCTCATTTCTATGGGATAATCGGTAATAAAATGGGGCTGTATGAGGTTTGGCTCCACTTTTTCGCCAAATATTTCGTCTATGAGCTTGCCCCTGCCCATGCTTTCATCTATAGGAATGTCGAGTTTTTTTGCCACTTCCCTCAGTTGGGCTTCGTCCATTTCGGAAATGTCGATGCCGGTATAGTGCGCAATGGCTTCGTACATGCTGAAGCGCTTCCAGGGCCGCTTAAAATCGATGAGATGCTCCCCCACCTGCACTTTGGTATCGCCGTGAAGGGCAATGGCCACGTGCTCAATCATTTCTTCTACCAGCCCCATCATCCACTCGTAGTCCTTATAGGCCACGTACAGCTCCACCTGGGTAAATTCGGGATTGTGAAAACGCGACATACCCTCGTTGCGAAAATCTTTGGAAAACTCATATACGCCGGTAAAGCCCCCAACAATGAGCCGCTTGAGGTACAGCTCATTGGCAATGCGCAGGTACAGGGTCATATCCAGGGCATTGTGGTGGGTTTTGAAAGGACGGGCCGCCGCTCCTCCGTACAAGGGCTGCAGAATGGGGGTCTCCACCTCCAGGTATCCTTTGGCATTCATGAAGTCGCGCATGGACTGCACCATGTGGGTGCGTTTGCGGAAGGTTTCGCGCACCTCGGGATGCAAAATGAGGTCGAGGTAACGCATGCGGTAGCGCTGCTCGGTGTCGGTGAGCACATCATATACCTGCCCGTCTGCCTTTTTGGGAAACTCTATGGGGCGCAGCGTTTTACACAAAATCTTAAAGGAGCGAACATACACAGACTTTTCACCTGTTTGGGTAATAAAGGCATAGCCTTTTACCCCGATGATGTCACCCAGCGAAATGAGTTTCTTGAATACCTCATTGTACATGCTTTTGTCTTCGCCCGGGCATATTTCGTCACGGTTGAAGTACAGCTGTATGCGTCCGCTTTCATCTTCCAGCTCAGCAAATGAGGCCTTGCCCATCACCCTTTTGCTCACGATGCGGCCAGCCAGTGAAAGCTGGTCAAAGCCTTCGGCCCCTTCTTCAAACTTTTCGCGTATTTCGCGGGTAGTGATGTTGATGTCGTAGCCCTCAGCAGGATAGGGGTCTATGCCCAACTCCCGCAAACGCTCCAGTTCGCGCCTGCGCTGAATCTCCTGGTCGTTCAAAAAAATCTCTCGGATGTCCATATATCATTCAAAATTGCACCATACCGGAAAATGCCCAAGCTCCAACAATCAGGCCACATTTCCCTTTGGTTTTCAGCCGCAAAGCTACTCAAATATATTAGGAGTTGAAAACGCCCTTTGCGGCCCGGAAGGCCGTACAAAGGGCATGGGTGGCCGTACATATTAGAGAAAAGGAGCTTGTCAGGAGGCTTTTTTTCCCAATTGCTCCACAATGGCCTTCAGGCGGGCCCGGGTAGAAGGCAAAAACCAGTGGTCCAGGCTCTGCTGCATGCCTTCGGCGGTGTATGTTTTGGTGCCTTCAATGAGCTGCGCACGTAGGTTGCGCTTGCTTTTACGCCAGGTATTGGCATCAAAACTCAGGTAGTGGCTGAGCTTATGCTGTGCATGGTACATCAGCTCGTCGGCGGGCAGCACCTCGTTTACCAGCCCACATGCTTTGGCTTCTGTTACCGAAAGCAGCCTGCCCTCCAGCAGGTTCTGGTAGGCCTGCCGCCTGCCAATACAAAAAGCGTAGAGCTCAAAAATGTGGTGGGGCACCACGATGCCCACCGGCACTTCATTCAGCCCAATTTTATAGGGCCCGGCCGCCATGAGCCGGTAATCGGCACACAGGGCCAGTATGCAGCCGCCTGCGGGTGCATGCCCGCTCACAGCAGCCACCAATGGCTTGTCAAAACTCACCAGCGTGCGCTTCAACTCAATAAAGCTGCTCCAGAAGTCATGCATTTGCTCCCGGTCATAGTGGTACATTTCCAGTACGTCCAGGCCGGCACTGAAGTAGCCGGGCTTGCCCGTAAGCACAACGCCCTGAACGGATTCGCTCTCCTGTATGTTCCTGAAAACGTCAATCAGTTCCTGGATCAGCACCCGGCCCAGTGGGTTGGCACGGCCACGATCCAGTATAATCGTCACTTGTTCTTCCTGCTGCTCAAGCTGCAGGTGCTGGTAGTCGGTGGTGGAGGTCATAGCAAAATAGATTAGCAGGTAAATCGTCTGCCAAGTTAGGGTTTCTTTTTCACAAGGCCCTATTGATACGGGCTTTTTCCATTTTCACTCCTAAAATTTGGCAAAAACCAAAACATTT
>RFHT01000127.1 GCA_003696835.1 Bacteroidota bacterium | reverse complement strand
TTGCCAGCTTGTAATTGAAAGTACTTACACCCACCATTCTTTTTCACCCTTTTAGTTTTCTCCATCATGCACAAACTGCAAACAGATATTCTGAGCTGCCTGGCAGCTATCAGCCTGCTGCTGCTGCATACCGGCTGCATCAAACAATGGCTTACCCCCACGCCTCAAGCATCCTTTAGCTATGAAGTGAACGAAGGCACCCGTGAAGTGAGCTTCTCCAATAACTCTACCCAAGCAGATAGCTACGAATGGGATTTTGGAGACGGAGCAACCTCTGGCCGCCGAAGCCCCCAACACCGCTATGACTTCAGCGGCACCTACCGGGTTACCCTAAAGGCCCGCAATGGCGACAAATCGGATACGTATAGCCAACGCGTAGAAGTAGGTGGAGGCCAATGCCCGCCCCTGAGCGATGGCAATACCTGCGACAAAACACCGGCGAGCATCGGGCATTATTACCAGGGAAGGGTAGGCAGCCAGAGTCGTCAGATCCAGCGCTTTTCTTCCATCGGCAAAACAGCTACGGATGGCGGCGGCGGAAGCCGTGTAAAAATCATCGGCAACGTGCTGAAATGGGACCGCTCAAATGGCCGGGAAGGCCTGAAGGTACTACGGGCACATCGCTTTGGCAGTCCCCCATCCGCCTCCCAGGTCAACAACCTTTTCAGGCCAGGCACTTATGCCTATTCCAATATCCGCTACTCCTATTTTGATCCCTTCATCCAGGCCTATGTTGGCAATCAGTATTTTCGCAATGGGGTCGTGGTCGAATTTCTCAGTACCAGTGGGCGGTATTATTCCAGCGCCCTGGGCAACGACAACAATGCCACCTTCGAAATTACTGCCAGAGCGGGCCAGTGGTACGAGGCCCGATTTTCCTGCCGCCTGTATGATGCCCAGGGCTACTCCCTGCGCGTTTCGGCAGACCGCTTCTGGGCCAGGCTGCCCTAAGCTCACAACATCTCAAAGGGATCGTCATACAAAAAGCGGTAGTCCAGTTGCTGCCTCACTTGTTGGCTGCAGATGTATTTGCGGTCGGCACCCCCTGCTGCAAAAGTGGGGGGCGGCAGCTGCAGCTTCCTGGCGGCCCGGGTATAAAAGGCCCGGCGGGTAGGATGCTGCCCGGCGCAGAGGTTGAAGGTCTGCTGCCAGCATTGCCGGGCGATGATGGCTGTAATGAGGTTGATCACATCGGTGAGGTGCACCAGGTTTACGGGGGCGTCTCCATGGGGCAGGTGCTGCCGGCCTGCCAGAAAACGCCCCGGCTGGCGGCCGGGGCCTGCCAGACCGGCAGGCCGCAGGATGGTGGCCGGCAGGCCTCTTTGCCGGAGCTGGCGTTCCACCTCTATGAGGGCCTTTCCGCTGCCCACCCGGGCCAGCAGGGGGCTTTCTTCACTCACCCGGCCGCGGGCCTCCCCATATACCGAAGTAGAACTCACAAAGATCAGCTGCTGCAGTTTGCTGCCCGGCAGGCGGTCCAGCAAATGGGCTACTTTGCGGGGAAAGTGTTCCTCCACCAGGGGATCGCGCCTGCCGGGAGGCAGGTTGAGAATGAGGATGTCACTTTCGAGAAAATCTGCCAGGCTGCCCACTATCCCCTCCGGCTCCAGGCGGATCAGATAAGGCTGTATGCCCGCAGCGGCCAGGGCTGGTAGTTTGGATTCGCGGGTGGTACTGCCCCTAAGCCGGTATGCCCGTTGCTGCAAGTGCCTGCCCAGGGGCAGCCCCAGCCACCCACAGCCCAGTATGCTGATACTTGTCATTTTTGGAGGAGGAATAGCTGCCATGTGTGCTGCTGGTAAATGAACAAGTCCATTTCAGGCAGAGAAATGGACTTGAAAAATCTTATAATTATGTCAAACGCCTTAACGGACAGCTTTATTTTTCCGTTTTAAGTTCGCCCTGCTTCCTTAAGCGGTCAGCTATTTTTTTTACACGGGCTTTTTCAACTTCCAACATATCGCTTACCTCTGCAACAGAAAAGCCCTTGAGCAGTAGCTTCTCTATGCTTTTTTCCAGGCCTTTTTCCAGGCCTTTTTCCAGGCCATGCTGTTCGCCTTCCTTGTATGCTTCTTGCTTAAATTCGTGTATGACAGCTTCTATAATGCCCATAGGTTCCTGAGTTTGTCTGATTTTCGAAACCGCTTCATCAAATTTAGCATTCATTTCCGGATTTGCAAAATGTACGTAGTACTTGATGAAGGTAGAAATTCGCCCAATAACTGACTTGGAATATCCCTGGTCCAACATTCTACGAAAAAGGCTAAGCTTGAGTTCAAGCAAAGATTCATCCGCTAGTCTGCCTACCTGAATAGCCTCAAAAGCTGTAAGCATAACCGCCGAAAAAGGGTTGTGAATCTCATCAAAAGTAGCTCGTTGCTGCTCCAGTAGCTTATAGGTATGGAAATGGTAAGTCAAGCGGGTTTTGAAACTCGCTGTCTCATATACCTGGGGATGAAAATGGGGGGATGCATCTGCCAGTATGGCAAGTGCCTCAATAGACAATCCATAACGATCAAAAATGCGGTAGTAGTACCGAAACATGCGCTCCTCAAAGGTGGGGTCTGCATATCCCTGTACCTCAATATGGATCAACTGCCAGAGTTCCTGTCCGTCTTTTCGTTTTACCTTTATGAGCTTATCAGCAAAACGGCTGTTGTCCACTGACTCCGGGAACAATTGCTCCAATTCTTTATCCAAAAACTCCACCTGCTCAAAGTCCAGGAGAGAGACCGCCTCCGGATAGAAAAAATGCATTAATTCTGGGAAAAAATCTTCAATGATACTTTTCCACAAGGTGTCTTTACGAATCATCATCAAACAATATTTAACGTGAGTTCGGGATAGCCTGAGGCATTTTTCTAATAAGCATAGTATTTCCGTGTTTACAGAAGTCAGAAGCCTCTTACTAACTTTTCTGAA
>RFHT01000808.1 GCA_003696835.1 Bacteroidota bacterium | reverse complement strand
TCCTCATCCAGCCCACCTCCATCGATATTGATTCGATCAAAATACGTCAGCGCCCTGAAGTAATTGCCCCCAATTAACTCTTTCATGCCGGCCATGTAATACAGCACATCGTGTACATCTCCTTCTATAGTTCCAGGTTTACCCTTACCGAATAAACTGAAATTTGCAACGGGTTCTATTTTCTGCCCCGAAGGTTTGAAGCTTCTCGCCATGCTGTCTGTGATGATATAATTTACCACAATTCCCGAAGGCTTTACGCTTCCCCAAACCACCATATCCAGCCCATACTGGGCTGCTACCTGCTCGTCTTGTACCTCTTCAAACTTAGGCAGCCCGCCATTGCTGGCAGATTCATCGTAAAGCATCAAGCCCAGATTCAGCTTGTCATCCGCATTGAGCAGCACCAGGCGGTCGTACAAATCCCTGGTATATGCGGTATTGGTACTATCTTCTTTTATGGGATAAATCAGAATATTGAATTTATTTTTGGGAAATGAAATATCCGATTCCGCTTTAACACCCGACATATTCGGCCCCGGAATGCCCAGCAGCCATCCCAGCCCCAGGATAATGCCCATAAAAATCAAGGCTCCGGCAAATACTTTTACCAGCATGGATTCCAGGGGGCTAAGCAGGGGTTGCTTAATGTTGGGAGCTGAAACAAATGAGTGAGCAGCAGGAACTTCAAGCTTCCAGTGGAGGTCCTCCTTTTTGTCTTCAGCCACATACAGGCCCCAGGGCAAACGCCCACCGGGAGTACCTGCCTCCTCCTCATCCCAGCTAATGCCCCGCCCCACTTCCACTTCCTTGTGCACCCAGTTCTGCTTAAACAAATGCTCACAAATATTTTTGGCCTGCTCAAAAGACTGCTCAATGCTAAAGCCTCCCGCTATGCCGGTGTAAAACTCCTCTGCAAAGCGGGCGGCTTGTTTATCCACAATCGCACTGTCGGTGGCAATAACGACACTGATGCCCGCATCAAACAAGGCCTCAACAATGGTCTGGGTGCCGCAGCCATTCAAAAACACCAGCTTCAGGCTGTCAATGGTTTTGAGTACACCGGCAAAATGTTCCGCCGTAATGTCCTCCCGTTGCCCGGTTTCGGTTTCAAAACGCAAAACACCTCCTTCCGCATGCCCCCCAAAATGCAGGATCGCAATGCGGTGCTGGTACTGTCGTTGCCGCATCAGATCGAACAAGAAGTCCGCCGATGAATTGGCTTCAGCTACCACTTCACAATAGTCTTTCGATTCCGTTTTGAGCTTGTTGAGAATCTCCCGCCGTTCCCTCACCAGATGGGGAAGGCGCTCCCCTTTGAGGTAGCTGTTAGCAAAGGCAACCACAATTACGGGTTTTTGTTTTTCATCACTCATAGCCTTTTTTTTGTGGTTCAATGGCCAAGTTTCAGCAGGAGCATTCCTATAAGGTAGTTTTTCAGGCGCAAAAAAACAACCGTTCTCTTTTTGTTTATGTTACAAAATAACAAATTGTTACAAAAAGAGGCCATTTTAAGCCTTTCACTTTGAGACAGGGGAATATTTAATTTACGATAATTGTTGTTAAAAGGTTGGACATCTGCTTTTCTGTATGTTAGCAAAATTCAGGAAGAAGTAAAATAGAAAATGGGGAAACAATTGCTCAAGATATGCTTTCCCACCTTTGCACTACTCACTGTATATATTACTATATTTTGGATATGAAGCGAAGATCATTTTTGACACACCTGCCCGCCTCTGCCGCTGCTCTGGGTTTTTCCTCCCTGTTTGCTGCTCCCATGGCTCAGACACACCGTACGGGCACCTCCTCTTTTGTGGGAAATGAGGCCCGGGCGGATGTCATCATTGCCGGTGCCGGGCTGGGGGGCTGTGCTGCTGCACTTGCCGCCTGCCGAAATGGCCTCAATGTTATCCTGCTTGAAGAAACAGACTGGCCCGGAGGCCAGATTGCCCAGCAGGGCGTGCCCCCCGATGAGCACCAGTGGATTGAAACCCACGGTGCGCCGCGTAGCTACCGCGCATACCGCAATGGCGTTCGCAATTACTACCGGCGGCACTACCCCCTCACCTCCCAGGCCAGGAACCGCCCACACCTCAACCCCGGCGACGGCGCGGTATCGCGCCTCTGCCACGAACCCCGGGTTTGTGTGGCCGTATTGCTCGAAATGCTCAACCCCTTTATCAGCTCCGGCCAGTTGTGCCTTTTGCTCAGGCACAAAGTCCAAAGCGCCCATACTGAAGGAAACAGCGTCAGAGCCCTAACCGTACGTAGCTTGCAAAGCCAAAAGCTGATGAGCCTGTCCGGCGCATTTTTCGTCGATGCCACCGAACTGGGCGACCTCCTCCCCCTCACCCAAACGGAATATGTTACCGGCACCGAATCCCGCAAGGAAACCGGGGAACTGCATGCCCCGGAACAGGGCGATCCACAAAACCACCAGGCATTTACGCTTTGCTTTGCCATGGATTATCGTCCCGGAGAAAACCATACCATAGATCGACCCACGGATTACGATTTCTGGCGCACTTTTCAGCCTCAAATGAACCCACCATGGGCAGGAAAGCTCATTGACCTTGACTACTCACATCCACGCACCCTTGTCCCCAAACAGTTGGGCTTTCATCCCGAAGGAAAAAAAACCGGCGATATGTTGAACCTTTGGAATTATCGCCGCATCATCAACCGCCACAATTTCCTCCCCGGTACTTACGCAGGAGATATTACCGTGGTAAACTGGCCACAGAATGATTACTTTCCAGGAAACCTCATTGAGGTGGACGAAGCTACTTTTCAGGGGCATATAGCCGCTGCCACCCAGCTCAATCTTTCCCTGCTGTACTGGCTGCAAACCGAAGCTCCCCGCCCCGACGGCGGACAGGGCTGGCCCGGTTTGCGTCTGCGAAAAGACATCATGGGTACGGAAGATGGCATGGCAAAGTACCCCTATGTGAGGGAGTCCAGGCGCATCAAGGCAGTATTTACCATTTTAGAAGAACACGTAGGCGCCGAAAACCGCCGACTGGTGGCAGGGCCGGAAGCAGGCAAAACAGCAGCTGAGTTTTTCGACAGCGTGGGTATAGGTTACTACCCCATTGATCTGCACCCCTCGAACAAGGGAAACAATTACATCGATTTTCCTGCCCTTCCTTTTCAGATCCCCCTGGGGGCTCTACTACCGCTGCGCGTAAACAACCTCTTCCCCGCCAATAAAAATATTGGCACCACCCATATTACAAATGGCTGCTATCGCCTTCACCCAGTAGAATGGAGCATAGGGGAGGCCGTAGGCATGCTCATCAGCTATGCACATACAAAAAGGGTAGTGCCCAGAACCATCAGGGAAAACCAAAACATGCTGGCCGACTTTCAAAAGTGGATACGCAGTCAGGGGCTGGAAACACACTGGCCAAAAAATTAAGCCATCCTGCTTCAAAAAAAAAGCCCCAGCGTGAGCTGGGGCAAAAGTGAGGCGGCGACCTACTCTTCCACCTGTTACGGCAGTACCATCGGCGTTGAGGGGCTTAACTTCT
>RFHT01000126.1 GCA_003696835.1 Bacteroidota bacterium | reverse complement strand
GTGGTTGACAAAAACAAAGTTTCATGTATGCATGGTCCATGAAGGCACTATTGGGGTATTCCCCCTTTTTTGCAGCAGGTATATGCTGAATAGATACAATCTCTTTTCGAAATGCTCATGCGGTAAGTTGGAAGGAAGAGTAGGCATGCAAGCAGGAGTACTTTGGGAGTAAGGATTGTGGAGGAGTTGGAGGTTTTTTATAGAAAAAAGCGAGGGAATGGCTCCAAGTCCGGCAGCTCGTTCAGGGTTTGCCGTGCAGCGGGCGTTCTATGCTAACTTCATCAAGCGGAGCAAATCCCCAGTGCAGCGGCCAGGCGAATATGGCCGGAGCTTACGGCCTGCTCCACTGCTGATGCGGGCAGGCAGCGGTGTGGAAGAGCCAGGGCATCAAGGGCTGCCCGGTAATGGGGTGAAAGCTTTTTACCGGCACATAGCACGATGGCCGCTTTTGGGTCTTTGAGTGTGCTTAGTTCGCTGCCAATGAGCAGGCCGCTGAGAAACTGGGCATTATCCGCCGCCGCTTCCCCTTGTAGCAATTGCCGGCTTCGCACGTGGAAAAGGGCATTCAGCAGGGGCGTTTGGGCACCCACTTTCACCCCTTGCGCAAAATGGGGCGAAATGCCAGTGTTATCAGTTTGCGCCATCTCCACCGATGCCTTCAATATGCTGTGATGGCCCATGAGCTGAAACATTTCCCCCGTCATATAGGTATGAAAGTCGAGTATGCGGCCAGCATGCAGCTGAATGTGCTTGGAATGGGTGCCCGGAAAGATGCAGATGGCGGTCTGCCGGGCTTCCGGCAATGCAGGAAAGAGGCCCAGTACTTGCATTTCTTCCCCCCTCATGACGTCTGTGGCGCTTTTCAGGCCGGTGAACACCCAAATCGGGTTGGGAAACTCATTGGTGGCTTCAAAGTATCGGTGGCCGGGCAGTTGCCCGTCCAGCTCAAAAGGCAGCTCATCGTAGGGCAGCTCGCACAGACCGATGGAGGAAGAGGACATGCCCGAGAGCATGAGGGGAAGGCCCTCCAGGGCATGCCTGCATGTTCGGCTCAAGGCTTTGACTTGTTGCTGCAGGTAGCTTCTGTAAAAAGAGGCTCTTTCAGGCCGGCCCTGATCCAGCCAGTGTTGGTACATGGCGGCATTGCCGTTGTCTGTTTGTATGACCGCCTCCACCCTGGAGGTAGGCGTATGCAGCAGGAGCAGCCTGAATGTGGAAGTGCCCCAGTCGCAGCTCAGCAAATGATCGTTCATATCAACTATTCTTCTGTCTGCATGTTTGCAGATTTTTGGTGCTGGTAGAGCAAGTTTCCCTTTTCATCATAAAAGGAAAAGGTGAGGGTGGGCATACCCTCCACCCGCCTGCTGTCAACTTTGAGAAATCCCCCCGAAGCTTGTTCGGGGGTTCCCTGTATATACAGCTGCCTGATGCGGCCTTGGGGGGCGGTGGAGCGGGCATCGCCGGCCAGGCGGCCGGCGCGGGCGTTGGCATCCACCAGGGCGCCACAGGAAAACTCCTCAAAACCCAGCGGATGTATGGCGTGGTACTGCCAATGCCGGTCGCCACAAATG
Organism: Bacteroidota bacterium; assembly: GCA_003696835.1. Classification (GTDB taxonomy): domain Bacteria; phylum Bacteroidota; class Bacteroidia; order J057; family J057; genus J057. The sequence continues at coordinate 5,230 of RFHT01000126.1, read as the reverse complement.
AGGTAGAAGTTTTTCTGCAAAAACCCGTTTTCCTTCAGCCACTTAAAAAACTGGTCTCCCTCATATTTAAAGCCCTCGGGATTGGTGTGGTTATCCTTTTTGTAGGCGTCGTCGGGGCCCACCAGGGGGGTAGGGGAGATGAGGACTTTAAAAGTGGCCGTGCTTTCCAGCAGGCTTTTTTTGAGCCATTCCCGTTGCGTTGTTCCCCACAGGCTTTTCTCCGGCCCATCGGGCAGGTCGTTGGGGGAGCGGTAATCCCGGCCTTCGGTCAGCCATATTTGCAGGTCGCGGCTCATGCGGTGAGTGCGGTAGGTGAGGGCGGCAGAGTCGGTGGGATCCACTACGGGAAGCTGCTCCCTGAAATTGCGGATTCCCAACTCGTGCGAAATGGGAAAATCGGTGTAGGGGTCGCTGTCATTGATGCGGTAGTCGTGATCGTCCTTTTCCCAGTAGGTGGCCGTATGCCGGAAGAGGGAGCGGAAGCGGGGCTGGGCAAATTGCAGGTGGTATTTCCGGCGCATGCCGGCTTCAGTTGTAACTGCTTTTCCGTCAAAGTAACCCGGCAGGGGATGTTTTCCGTTTTTCAGGGCATTTTGGTAATTCTTTTCGGCGGGATGGTCGAAGTACACATTGTCGCCTGTGCCGATGAAATATTGGGGTTTCAGCCGTTCAATGCTTTCCAGGGCCGGGTAGCCCAGGTATTTGTCCGGGCCCCGGTACTGAAGGGTGGAGTCGTATTTGCCAAAATGGAAATGGTAGTAATTCATGCCGGTAACCACCACAAAAGATACCGGAGCGGTGCTTTGGGGTCCGGGCAGGGTAGAGAAGCTGCCTATACTGCTGAAGTACAGGGGCAGGCTGTCGGGGCCGTACTCAGCGCGGTAGTAATACCTGCGGTTGGGCTGCAGACCGGTGATGCGGGTTTTGGCAATAAAATCGTAGGCATCCACCGCCGGCAGCCAGGGTGTATGTCTGATAGAGCGCTGAAAGCTACTGTCGGGCGTATATGCGAAGCGCAGCATGCCCCTCGCACCGGGCATATCTCCCTGTGTGATGCGGGGCGCAGCGGTGAGGCGGGCCTGTAAAATAGCCGAATGGCTGCTCACCTCTCCGGCCATGAGGCCCTGACCCAAAAACATGGCGGTCTCAGCTTGCGGGGAAGGGGCACAGCTGGCGGTCAGAATGAGCACACACAACATGTAGTAGCAGGCAGGGGTTGGTTTCATGGCGATAGAACTAAAAGGATGGCGGACAAAGCGTTACCACTTACCCAGGGATTTGTTGAAAATATCCTGGGTGAGTTGTTCGAGCACTTCGGCAATTTTTTCCTGCTCCACGGCGGTAAAATCCAGGCTGGCGTCAAAATCCGTAAAGCTGCTGAAGGTTTGTTCCCAGCTTTCATTGGGGTCCACATTGTTGTCGTATTTGACGCGCACGGTGATTTTGAGGCGGTTCTGGGCGGCCTGGGCGCGTTCGTCGGAAGTTACCCCGGTAAAGGCCACCGGATCCACGCGGTAATCGATGATCACTCCGCTGATGTTGATGTCGGCAGCGCCGCTGGTGAGGGAAAGCCTGGAGCCCGACAGAAAGCGGTCCTGCAGGGCAATGGTGAAGTCCTGCGCCAGGGTAGGCACCACCAGGGGCGCTTCATTGATAAACTGTGCAATGGAAATGGTCTCCAGGTCGGGATTGAGAGAGCCGCCGGTAAAGTTGTATTGAATTTTGCAGCTGGATAAAAGCACGGCACACAGCAGCACCAGCCTACATATCGATGTCATAATTTTTGATTTTTCTGTAAAGCGTACGTTCGGAGATGCCCAGGTCCATGGCTGCTTTTTTGCGGTTGTTGTGGTGTTTTCGCAGGGCTTTTTCGATCATTTCTTTTTCCTTTCTTGCCAGTGAAAGGGATTCCTCTACCAAAAGTGGCTTTTTGGCAGATTGCGGTTGTATGCCAGCCGAAATTTCCTGCTCATTGTTGTAGTGCCCATAGTCAGCGGTGGGGTTGGAAAAGGCCGGTACATTGATTTTCCCTCCCTGAATGGCCATATAAACCATCTTTTTGAGTTCAGCCACTTCTTTGGCCAGGTCAAAGAGGAGTTTGTTCTGCATTTCAAATTCGTGGCGGCTCACCTGTGGTTCGTTATCATAGTCGCCATTGGGGGCAGGCACATGTACAATACTTGGCAGGTAGCTGTCTTTGATCAGCAGGTTTTCCTCCAGCACATTGGGCATCACCTGCTCTTCACGTACCAGTACGGTGAGCTTTTCCACCAGGTTTTTCAGTTCGCGCACATTGCCCGGCCAGCGGTATTTGTAGAGCAGGTCCACCGCATCGGGGTGAAGCTCTATGGGTTCGCGCTTGTATTTTTCGGCAAATTCCCAGGCGAAATAGTTGAACAGCAGCTCGATGTCTTTGCCTCTGTTTCTCAACGGAGGTACATGAATAGACACCGTATTGAGACGAAAGTAAAGGTCTTCGCGAAACTTTCCCTGGCGAATCATTTCCACCAGGTTTTTGTTGGTAGCGGCAATCACCCGCACATCGGCCTTGCGCACTTTGCTGGAGCCCACCCGCAGGTATTCGCCATTTTCGAGCAGGCGCAGCAAGCGCGCCTGGGTGGCCAGGGGCATTTCGCCTATTTCATCCAGGAAAATGGTGCCTCCTTCTACTTCTTCAAAATAGCCCTTCCGGCTTTCATAAGCCGAAGTAAAGGCCCCCTTTTCGTGCCCAAACAATTCGGAGTCCAGGGTGCCTTCGGGAATGGCACCGGTGTTGATGGCGATGAATTTTTTGTGCTTTCTTTTACTGTTGTCGTGAATAATGCGGGAAAACACGTCCTTGCCGGTGCCGTTTTCTCCGTAAATCAATACCGTTACCTCGGTAGGGGCCACCTGCAGGGCGATTTCCACTGCCTGGTTAATTTCCCGGCAGTTCCCAATGATCCCGTATCGTTGTTTGGTTTGCTGAATGTTCATGAAACAATTTTTTTTCGCTTTCCCCTCTGCAGGCTTAGTTCACGATCTCTCCTATCAGAGTAGCACTGCTGGCTGTACGAATGCGTACCACGGCATAATCACCGGCTTTAAGGCCGGGAGTTTTGGGGAAAACGACCATTTTGTTGTGGTCGGTTCTGCCACAAAAGTCATTCTTGGACCGTTTGGAGTCTCCTTCGATGAGCACCTGATAGGTGTTGCCAATTTCGGCTTCGTTGGCAGCTGCGGAAATGCGGTTTTGGAGCTGAATGACCTCGGCCAGCCTGCGCTTTTTCACTTCTTCAGGCACATCGTCCTGCAGCCTCCTGGCAGCCGGTGTACCAGGCCGCTCCGAATAGGCAAACATAAAGGCATGTGAATATTGCACGGCCTCCATCACTTCCAGAGTTTGCTGGTGGTCGGCTTCGGTTTCGGTACAGAAGCCGGTGATGATGTCGGTCGAAATGGCACATTCGGGCATGATCTCCCGTATGCGGCGCACCTTGTTTTCGTACCACTGGCGGGTGTAGCCCCTGTTCATCAGTTCTAGTATGCGGCTGCTGCCCGACTGCAGCGGCAAATGAATGTATTTGCAGATGTTGTCGTAGCGGGCCATGGTGTGCAGCACCTCATCGGTGATGTCCTTGGGATGAGAGGTAGAGAAGCGCACGCGCATCTTGGGGTCCACCTGGGCTACCATTTCCAGTAGCTGGGCAAAATTGACCGTTTCTATGGGCCGTCCCTGGCGTTGGAGCTGTTCAATTCGGGCTTTGCCTTTGGCTTCTTCCTCAGGCGACCATTTGTAGGAATCTACATTTTGCCCCAGCAGGGTCACCTCTCTGTAGCCCTGCTGGCTCAGCTGTTTTACCTCCTCAACAATGGAGTGGGGGTCGCGGCTGCGTTCGCGGCCGCGGGTAAAGGGCACTACGCAAAAGGTGCACATATTGTCGCAGCCGCGCATGATGGTTACAAAAGCAGAAACCCCGTTGCTGTTGAGCCGTACGGGGGAAATATTGGCATAGGTTTCTTCCCGCGACAAGAGCACATTCACGGCTTTCTGGCCGCTTTCTACTTCTCCTATCAGGCTGGGCAGGTCGCGGTAGGCATCGGGCCCTACCACCATATCCACCAGTTTTTCCTGCTCCAGCAGCCTGGACTTCAGCCTCTCGGCCATGCAGCCCAGCACGCCCACCATCAGGTGGGGTTTTTGCTGTTTCCGTTTGCGGAAGGTCTTCAGCCGGTTCCACACCTTAGATTCCGCGTTTTCGCGTATGCTGCAGGTATTGATAAATATGAGGTCTGCTTCTTCTTCTTTGGCTGTGAATCCGTAGTCCATTCTTTCCAGTACCGAAGCTACTATTTCCGTATCGGAAAAGTTCATCTGGCACCCATAGGTCTCTATATAAGCCAGGCGTTTGGCATCAGGTTGGGCCGAAGTACTGGTATAAGCTTTTCCTTGTTTTTCCGCCTCTATCTTTCTGTTCAACAAGGCCGGTTCAAAGGTCTTTTTGGTGATTTTGTCCCGCATCTATTCGAGTTCATTATGGTCGTACAGTTGTCGCACAGGCAGCCAATGTGTGCTGCATATCAGGCACAACTGATTTGAGCGGGCAAATATACAAAAAAAAGCGCTTAAAGTGACATTTTGTCAGGCTTTATTAAAGGCGGGTAGAAACCGTCTTGAGCATGCGGGTTTTCCACTGTCCAAAGGTGCCGGCCAGGATGTGTTCGCGGGCAGTTCTCACCAACCATAAAAAGAAGTGCAAATTGTGTATGCTGGCGATTTGCAGGGCCAGGTACTCATTGGCTTTAAACAAATGCCGCAAATAAGCCTTGGAATAGTACTGGTCGATGGGGCAGTCGCTGTGGGGGTCCAGGGGGGAAAAATCGCGTTCGTACTTGGCATTTTTCATGTTGCGTATGCCCTCGCTGGTGTAGATGAGGCCGTGCCGCGCATTGCGGGTGGGCAGCACGCAGTCAAACATGTCCACCCCCAGGGCGATGCATTCGAGCAGGTTTTCGGGGGTGCCTACGCCCATGAGGTAGCGGGGCTTGCCGGCGGGTAAAATGTCACAGCTCAGCTCGGTCATTTCATACATCAGCTCGTGCGGCTCGCCCACGCTTAGCCCGCCTATGGCGTGGCCGGGCAGGTCCATTTCGGCTACTGCCTCGGTAGAGGCTGTGCGCAGGTCGCGGTAAGTGCTGCCCTGAATAATGGGGAAGAGGTTTTGCTCATAGCCATATAGCGGAGGCTGGG
>RFHT01000807.1 GCA_003696835.1 Bacteroidota bacterium | reverse complement strand
GTTATTGTTTTTTTCACCCTGAGGGTGCTGAATAGTTGCGAAATTCGTATCAAAGATAAACGATTGATAATCAAGGTTTAATATCCCGAACTCACGTTAGATATGGAATAAGCAGATGAAGGAGTTCAACCTCAGGGGAAGGCCTGCTTAAAGGTATAAGCAAATGGAGAAATTGAAAAAGTCCTATCCGCCTAATAAGGCACCGGCTTAGCATACAAATTAAACATGGGAATATCCACCGCCAGGGTGAGGGAAAGGCGCAGGGCATTGGCTTTGGTGGTGAGCTGGTTGACTTCCACCTTGCGCAGCTCCGGGGTGTACTGGGTGCCCAGCATGAGGGAAACAGGTGCCCGCTTAAAGCCATAAGCGACAAAAATGCCCGGCGAAAAAATCTGGCGCAGGCTCACATTGGCCGGCAGGCCCTCGCTTTGGTCTTCGGACAAGCGGTAGCTCACCACAGCGCCTATATCCACAATGGACAAAAAAAGCGAAAGCGAGCTTTCATTCAGTGTTTGCCACTGGCCGCGCCCGCCTTTACGGAAGGTACGCCTTTCCAGGGGAGGGGTGGAAAGGGCGCGCGTTTCGCTGGCGCGTTTCAGGCTGTCGAGGCCGGTGCTGTCAGCACCGGCTACAGGGCTTGCTGCGCTTTCGGCCATGCCCACCTCACGCAGGCGGGTACCGGCAAGGGCAGCACGCGCCTGGCGGATTTCCTCTGCGGTGGCGGCCCGCCTCAGCCCCCAGTTGAACGACAAGCCAATGGGAGCAGTAAAACCAAAGCTGGTAGCTGCGCTGGCCGAGGGCAGCTCCGCGTTGCTGAGCCACTCGGTACCCACAAACAGGCCCGGGTAGGCATTGATGCTGATGCTGGCCAGGGTATTTTTCTTGATGCGTGACGAACCCACCGGCAGGGCCACCGCCTCTATGGCGCGGCGCACGTCCTCGGCACTTTCGGCATTCACCACATTCACCATGAAATTGCCGTACAGCAGCAGGTTGTGGCGGATGTCTTCCAGGTAAGCCGCGTTGTTTTCATTTTGGCTCATCACCAGCAGGTCGCTGATGATCTGGATGGAAGTCAGGAGGGTGGTGCCGTGGTCGTTGGCGTTGATGGCTTTGGCAGTGCGTATCACCTTGCGGCCCAGCGGCAGGCCGTAGCGGTAAAATTCGCTCTGCCAGTATTGCTGCGGGGAGCGGAAATAGGCAAAGCGCGCCGCCAGATCGATGGCTTCAAAGGTATAGCCCACATAGGAAAAGATCACATCATTGGTCAACTCCTGGCTGGTAGCGCCCTGCTGCAGGCGTTTGCGCTCGTCATCGGCATTTTGCACCAGCACGATGAGCTCTTGCAGCAGCTGGTTGAGTTTGCCAAAGTTTTGCTGAAAATCCGGCCGCGAATGGATGAGGGCATCGCCCAGGCTGCGGTCGCGCTGAAACAGTAGAGCCATAAAATACTCCCGCTGCTCGGGCGACTCGAGCAGCTTGTACTCAGCCAATCGAATGAGGCGCAGCTTGCCCGAGGCAGAATCCACTTCCGTGAGGCCCTCCACAAAGGCGTGCCCCAGGCGGATGGCCAGCCCCAGTTCATCCTGCTGGTTGGCCTCCTGCAGGTAAAGCTGGCGCACCACATCGGGCAGGGAGTAGCCCCTGCGCGAAAGGTCGATGCTCTTGGAGGTGAGCATGAAGGCCCGGTACACCACCTCATTGGCCAGTTTTTCGTACTTGGGGTCGGTGCGCACCAGCTGGTCAAAGTTGTACAGCAGGCTTTGTATATCGTTTTGGAAGGCTGCTTTGGTGGTCGCTCCTATGGACAAAAAGGCGCCAATGTCCTGGTGCAGCAGCAGGTCGCTGGTATTGGGCAGCAGGGTCATCAGTTCGTTGGAAGCAGCTACTTTCTGGCGAAAGGTTTCGAAAAATGCCAGGGTGAGCTCCTCTTTGAAGCGGTCGGCAATAAACTGGGCCGTGCCGTCAATGATTTTGGTGGTGAGCGATACCTGCGGGGCCGCCGCTCCGGCGGCCTGCCCGGCAGTACCCAGCAGGCTGCGGGTGCGTCTTTTAGGCGGACTGGCCCCCATCTGGCTAAAGCCCTTGCGGGAACTCTGAAATTTGGCCAGGCGAACGCGATACACCACCTCCACGTCCAGTTTGCTGATGTCGATGCTGTCGCGCGTCCATGGATTAGACACAAAGTGGTCCAGCTCCTTTAGCTCGTCTATATCGTCCTGGGTGATGTACTTGCCCTTGAGCAAAGAGTCCAGCAAGAGCTGGTCGTGGGCAAATGCCTGTATGGAGTCTTTTTCCAGGTGGATGTTCATGGCCAGCCTGACGAGGCTCTGGGCCGGCAGCAGTAGGGGCATGCTGCATACCAGCAGCAACATCAGCAGGCGGCAGGCGGGAAGCGGGAAGTGGAAAAAAGAGGAAGGTAGCTGCTTATTGGAGGTGTTAGTTGGTAAAGGAGATGTGTTCATGTGTTGTCTTAAAAGCTCTTAGGATGGCCCGGAAAATGAACATTTGTTCGTTGAACGTTCCTAAGTTAGGCATTATTTTGGAAAATAGTAGCAATGAGCTCATCAATCTGATAAATGCGGCCAGTAGGTGGGTTTTTTGTTATGTCAAATGCGCCTTTTGGCATGTGTTATGGCCCCCACATACCCGGCTCTACAATTTCGAGCACATGCCCGTCGGGATCATGGAAGTAGCAGGAACGAAAGCGTCCTTTGTTCCAACTGGCCTCGTGTATAATGTCTATGTGGGCCTGCCGCAGCTTATGTTTCCAGGCCTCGTATTCTCCCGGCAGGCATTCAAAGGCGATGTGTTGTCGTCCTGTGGCATAGTGAGGGGGTAGGTTGGTTTCCTGCCTTGTGGCAGCGGCAATGAAGCAGAGGAGCACGCTGCTGCCGGCCCGGAAAAAAATGTGCCGGCCCTCCACCCTGCCGATGACCGGCAGGCCCAGCCCGCCCTGGTAAAAGGCCGCCGTGGCGTCGAGGTCTTTTACATACAGGCAGGTTTCTTTGATTTGTGAAAACTGAAGGGACACAGCAGGAAGGGTTGAACGAACAATAGGCCCCGCCACAGGCGGGAAAATAGCGGATCAGTGCTCAGCTGCCAGCCCGGTAAAGCGGCACGGTAGAGCAGGGCTCGCCAAAGCTGAGCTTTTTTACGTAGGGCCTCATGCGGCGGGCCACCTCTACATATACCGCCACGGGTACTTCCACCTCGCTGCAGCCCTTCACCACCACAGGCTTGCCCTCAAACTGGGAAAAGTCGATCTGGTCCAGCGCCTGCCGGTACAGCTCAGTTTCCAGGGCTTCGGTGCTGCCAAAAACGAAGTGCTTTGCGTAGGGTTGCAGCTGCACGGCCAGCAACATGTAGGCCCACAGGGGCACGATGGCATCTGCCGAGCAGGTAATGGCCACGTATTGGTCCTGGTACTGGCTCCAGTCGTGGGTTTTGATAAACTGCCTGAAGTCTTTTTCCCTCAAAATCAGCCCCTGAAACAACTGGTCTTTGATATCCAGTACCACCCGTTCACCTTCGGGCCGGTACTGCTCCAGCCTGAAGGTGATGAGGGGACTTTGTGCAATGCGGTTAACGATCTCTCCCATGATACAGATTTTTCACAAAGGTAGGCATTTCCCTTTACATATTACAAGCGCTCAGCGGTTGCGGTTGTTGCGGTTGTTTTGTTTACGCCTTTCGAGCTCGCGCAAAATGCGGGCTTTGAAGTCGCGCTCGGCCTTGTAGAGGCGGGCCACTTTGCGAATGGGCAAAATCTCCTTGAATTTTTCGTGGTATTTTTTGGAAATGTCGTATTCAGTTTTTTTGAACTCTATGTATTCATCCAGCAGGCGCTCAATGAGGGCATCATCACTACCGAGGAATGCCTGGCGCATTTCGTGCTGTTTTTGGTTCATTTTCCGGGTATTTGCTTCCAGTTCATGGGTGTATTCATTATACACTGGCCAGAACCGCTGGGCTTCTTCAGTAGTGAGAGAAAGCTCCTGGGTAAAGAAGGCGATTTTCATGTTTTGCAGCCGCTCTTTTACCGGCCCGGGCTGCTGGGCTTGCAGCCCGCAGGGGCTCCAGCACAGCAACAATATCCATATCCAATGCAGTTGATTCATCATTCCTGTATGTTTTGTTCGACTATTCATGTAAATTAATATGCTCAAGGTCTTCTGCTTCGAGCTGGAGCAGCAGTTCGTCTTCCACCATCTCCCAGTCCAGCTCATCAATGAGGGCGTCCAGGTCTTCACCATCCAGGGAGGCGTCGGGGCCGTAGAGCTCAATATTGTTCAGCCCTTCGGGGCCCAGCACTTCGGCCAGGGCGTAGATGTCCACATCCTCTGTCTCTATCACAGAGAGCAGCTCTTCGGTGGGGATCTGTTCCCAGTCGGCATGCTGGCGTGAAGGCAAAAACCAGAACAGGCCCAACAGCAGCAGTACAACGGCTGCAGCGCTCAGTGCGTAGGCAGCAGGCAGACGCCTTACCCGCTGCCACAGGGGCCGTATGCGTGCCGGGGGCTCACCGGCCAGTTTGGCACTGATGGTGGCTGGCAATTGCTCAAAGTATCCCTCCGGGGCGCGAAAAACATTCGCCTTTTCTATGCCCGAAAGTATGGGCCCCGTTTCTTCTTCTTCTCCTGCTACTTCCTCAGTGGACATGAGCCGCTGGGGTAGTTCGGAAAAGTAGCCCTCAGGCACCTCAAATACCTCCTTTTTTTCTATGGAAGACAAAATGGGCGCCTGCTCCATGAGGCTTGCTTCATCTTCATTTTCTGCAGCTATCCTGAGCCGTATCCGCTGCGGAAGCTGCTCAAAATACCCTTCGGGCACCTGGAAAGGGTGCCGCTTGCCTGCAGCCTTCAATTTGGGTGTTTTGTTCAAATCGACATCTGAATATTTCTCAAACTCCTTCATGCTTCGCTCAAATATTTTTCAATTTTTTTTACTGCATGATGATAACTCGCTTTTAAAGAACCTACCGAAACGCCCAGTATTTCAGCAATTTCGTCGTATTTCATTTCGTCGAAATACCGCAGGTTGAACACCGCCCGCTGCCGCTCGGGAAGCTGCAGGATGGCCCGCTGCAGCTTCATTTGTATTTCGTCTCCGTCTATGTAGCGCCCCTGTTCCAGGCTGTGGCGCAAATCGTTTTGTATATCCGATACAGACTCGCTTTGCTGCTTTTTACGCTTGTTCAGAAACGAAAGGGCTTCATTGGTCGCGATGCGGTAGAGCCAGGTTTTTAAAGCCGACTCCGCCCGGAAGCGGTCAATGTATTTCCAGGCCTTGAGCAAGGTGTTTTGCAGTACGTCGTCGGCATCGTCATGGTCTATCACCATGCGGCGAATGTGGAAGTACAACATGCGCTGATACTGCCGCACCAGTTGGTCAAATGCCTGGCTACGACTGCGGGGATCCTTGAGTTTTTCTACAAGTTCTGTTTCTGCTGCTATCATCATTTCGGTTATATAGACTGCGAAAAGAAACCTGGGTTTAATGAGCGGCTATTTTTTTTGAAAAATAACAACATTTGTGCAAAGGTAGCAGATCGTTTTTCACGGAGGCATGATGCATGATAGATTTTGGTATAAAATGAACGGGCAGATTGTGCGACCTGAAGTATTTATGCGTTTAAGATATTACAATAATCAAACTTAACAATTGAGTAAATATACTTCTCTGTCTGCATGGGGTGGCTGCAAAAAGTGTGCATGTTGTTATCAGCGGTTTCACTGGTCGGCCTTTTTTGCAGTGGGGTTCATGGCGCTTGCCTTGTATTCCGGTTGTACGCCGCAGTTATTGTTTCAGCACAAAGATTATCCTTCGGCTCTGGACCTCTCTGTACCTGAGCCGGTATATGAGCATGTGTTGGAGCCCGACGACAAGATCATCATCAGCGTATGGGGGCATGAGGAGCTGGGGGTAGGCTCGGCTTTTGGCGTATATAGTTCCAATGAGGCATTTGGCAAGTACATCAGTATCAACCAGCAGGGGGAGATTACCCTTCCACTGCTGGGAGATGTGCGCCTGGCGGGGCTTACAGTGCGGGAGGCCAATTTGTACCTTCGCCAGTTGTACGCCAAGTACATCAGCCATCCCATTGTATATCTGCGCGTACTCAACCACAGTGTGACCCTGCTGGGGGAGGTGCGCACCCCCGGCAATTACGAAATTGACCGGGAGCAGAAATCGGTGGTAGAAGTCATCGGGCAGGCGGGCGGGTTTACCGACTACGCAGATGCGTCGGCGGTGAAGCTGCTGCGCAAAAACCAGAAGGGGGAAGTGGAAGAATACGTCATAGACCTCACCGACATAGAGTCGCTTTATTTGTCCAACCTTCACGTTCAAAACCGGGATATTTTGTACGTGCCTGAGCGGCGCAACAAGCAGTTTGAAAAAGTGGTAAGCGGCCTGCTGGTGCCCATTGTGGGCGTGTTGGGTACTGCATCGCTCATTTTTTCGGTGATCAAGAAGTAGAAGGGAGAGCATGAATGATGTGAATGACATATTGCGCGTACTGCGGCCAGTCATCAAGGGCTTGCCCCTCATCATATTGCTTACCATCATCACCACTACCCTGGGCATTGTACATGTGTACTATACCATCCCCACTTATCAGACTTCAGCCACGCTAAAAATCAACGACAGCGAAAGTGGGGTATCCAATTTCATGAAAAAATTTGAGCCCTTTTCCACCACGGGGCAGTTGCTCACAGAGGTGGAAGTGGTGCGTTCGCGTTACCTGGTGAAGAAAGCGCTGAAAAAACTGAATATAGCGCAGGCGCATTTTCGCTTTGTGCGCTCCAAACCCCGGCTGATGTACCAAAATTCGCCCTTCCATATTCGCATCCATTTGCGCGACAGCAGTTTTGTAGATCACCTCATCCCCTTTGAGTATGCCCATACTGGCGAGATACGGTTGTATGCCAACCGCGAGGATCCTGAGCAATACCTGGAGGGTGAGCTGGGCAGGCCATTTTCCACCCCTGCTTTTGACCTGACCATCGACAAGAATGAGGCCTTTCTGGAGGAACATCCCGGGGCGCTTGCGCCGGGGAAGTATGGTTTTGAAGTAAGAAGTATGGCCAAGTTGCTGGGCAAATTTGCCAACAGTAAGTACCTGACGGTGCGTCTGCTGGCCGAGGATATCGCCATTGTGAAGATTTATTTCATACATGAGGTGCCTGCTGTGGCACGCGACTTTGTGAATGCACTGGCCGAGACTTACATTGAAGATTTTATTGAAAACAAAACCCAGTCGGCCCAGAAAGCCCTCAACTTTATAGACGGGCAGCTGAAAGAAGTGGAGGCGGAGCTGCGCCGCTCGGAGGAGGCCCTGGCCAGGTTTAAGTCGCAGCACAGCCTGGTGGACCTCAAGCTGGAAACCGACTCCCGCCTGCGCAGGCTGAGCGAGCTGGAAATGCGCAAGCTCAACTTGTCCATGGAGCAGCGCGAGCTGGACAACCTGCTCAGCCTGCTGGCCGACAGCAGCTACCGGGGCGAAGTGGCCATTAACTTTGAGTCGGTGAGTGACCCGGCTTTCAGCGGCAACCTGAGCAAGTTGCAGAGCCTGCGGGCAAAGCTGGACGATCTGTTGCAAAAATTCACCCCCGAACACCCTGAGGTGCAGAAAGTACAGGCCCAGATAGCTGAGCTCCACCAGATGCTGGTGGAGAGTGTGAACTATACCCGCCTTACCAACCAGCAAAAGTTGATGGAAATCAACCGCAACATTGCTATGTCCAGCATACAGTTTGGCGAACTGCCCGAGGTGGAAAAGCAGTTGCTGATTCTCACGCGGCGTTTTCTCATTAGCGAGAAGGCCTACAATCACCTGCTGGAAAAGCGCACCGAAGCTGCCATTGGGGCCGCGGCCACCATTTCTTTCCACAAGATCATTGAGCGGGCCAGTTTGCCGCAAAGCCCGTTGCATCCACAAAAAACCATCATCATTAGCCTTTCATGCATTTTGGGCGTGGCCTTCGGGATCATATTTATTTTTGTGCGCAATTATATACGGGCTGCAGTGGCAGCGCCTGAGGATGTAGAAAAGCATTTGCACACCCCCTTGATTTCGGTGATTAAACTCATACCTAAAGATGTGTTTGAAGTGAACCAGGATTTTCTCAACCTGATGTCAAACATACAGCTGATGAAAGAAGAGCAGGCCCGGCTCATCACCCTGGCTTCCCACCAGTCGCGGGAAGGCAGAGAAGAGGTGGCCATCAACCTGGCAAAGGCATTTGCCAGCATAGGTAAAAAAACCCTGCTGATAGATGCCGACCTGTACCAGCCGGGCGTGCACAAGCACTTTTCTCTCATAAACGAAACGGGCCTGGGCCAAATGGTGGTGGAGGGAGCAGATCCCCGCCTGTGCATACAGTCTTCCTCGGTGGACAGCCTGGACATTCTCTGTGCGGGAGAATACACCACGGCCATTCCCACGGCCATTTTTTTACATCCTAAACTCAAAAGCCTGCTGAGAGGCCTGTGCGAAAACTATGAACACATTCTCATTTCCGGGCCTCCGCTGAAACAGTTCAGGGATGTGATTCCGCTCATGAAAATGAGTGACCTCAACCTCTTTGTACTCCGATCCAACAAGACGCGCTTTCAGGCCGTGAAAGATGCCGAAAAGCTGCTGAGCAGCTACCAAATACCGGATTTGTATTTTGTGCTGAATCAGTCGGAGGTTCAGCAAAAGCAGTTTCAGTACCAGACGAATGCAGGCGAAAAAATGCCCCGCATTGGCACTGGAGCCCGTCGGAAGTTGATTCTGAGTACCCTTCGGGCCATGATGCCCACCATAGGTACGGGCAAACGCCGGCGTTTGCTGCTCCAGATGTTCAGAACGCTATTTAACCTGAGGCGATGAGGAAATTTCCCGGTATGTTTCGCACCCATCCTGCCACGCTGCTTACCCTGGCCGACCAGGCGCTGGTGAGCGGCAGCAACTTTGTGCTGGGGATATGGCTTACCCGGCAGTTGGGGCTGGAGGGCTACGGCCTGTTTGCTTTGGCCTGGATGGGGGTGATACTGAGCAGCAGCTTACAGCAGGCCCTGGTGATAGCGCCCATGATGAGCCTGGGCCCTGGTATGCAGCCCCAGCAGCGGCAGGCCTACTACCACCGTTGTTTTTTTCTTCAGCTGACCTTTTGTCTGCTGGCAGGAAGCGTGGCCCTGGCCATGCTCTGCCTGGGAGATCTGTGGCAACTGGATATGCGTCTGCAATCCCTCCGGCTGGTGTTGCCTTTTACTATCATGGCATTTTTGATGCAGGAATACATGCGTCGGCTGTATCTGATACGCGCAGCGGCCCTGCGGGCCCTGCTGCTGGACGCTCTGGCCTATACAGGCAGCTTGCTGGGCATCTTTTTGCTGGGCTGGCGGGGAAGTCTGGGGGTATCCACCGCCCTGCTGGCGGTGGGGGTCTGCTTTGGCCTGGCAGCCCTGCTGGGCCTGCGGGCACTGGCGCCCCCCTGGCCGGGCTGGAAGGCCCTGTGGGGAGTTATACGGCGGCACTGGGTATTCGCCCGCTGGCTGGGGGGCACTGCTGTGCTGCAGTTTTTTTCCTCCAACTACTTCCTCATTGCAGCGGCGGCCGTACTGGGGCCTGCAGCCGTGGGGGCTCTGCGCATAGCCCAAAACCTGGTGGGCGTTACCCATGTGCTGTTTCTGGCCATGGAAAACCTCATTCCTGTAAAAGCTGCCACGGCCTATCACCGCGATGGCCTGCAGGGGCTGCAGGCGTATATGTGGGCAGTAAGCCTCAAGGCTTTTTTGCTGGTGGCTGTTTTGCTAGGCGGCATGGGCCTGCTTGCTCCCTGGCTGATTCGCCTGCTTTACGGCCCTGCTTATGAAGGCTACAGTTACCTGCTGGTGGCCTATTGTCTGCTGTACCTGCTGGTGTTTCCGGGCTATCTGCTCCGCTATATGCTGCGCACCCTCGAATATACCCAACCCATACTGGGGGCTTACGTATTGAGCGCGATTTTTAGCCTGCTTGCTGCTACCTTTTTTGTGGAGCAATGGGAGCTACTTGGGGTCATATACGGGTTGTGTACCGCTCAGGGGATGATGCTGATGTGTTACGGCTTGTTTTTGTGGCAGAAAATGCGGCGGCTGGGTGCTTCTCCTTCATTGCCTTTTGAGCGCTGAAAGGGCAATTTTGCAGCGATTTTCCAGCCCGTCCTGATAGAAGTAATCATCAAACTCCAGGGCACTTTTGTAGTAGGAGCGGGCAGTGGAAAAATCTCCCGCTTCGCGGGCAATTTCTCCCAGGAAATAATGGGCATAAACCTGTAGCCAAAGCTGTTCGCTTTGGGGCTGGGCGATGCAGAGGAGGTATTGCTGGCGTGCGCGCTGCAGTGCGCCCTGGCTGTGGTAAATGCGTGCATAACGGTAAGCCAGCTCGGTGCGGTCGGCCACATTGAGGGCTTGGCTGGCCAGCCCGTCCAGTATGGCGAGTGCCTGCTGGTAATAACCGCCGTCAAATAGGTTGCGGGCCCGGAAGAGGGCTTTTACATGAGCCGAAGGCTCATGCCGGGCAAAGCGCCTGGCCATATTTTCGGCATAGGCATCGTCGTCAAAGCCAGAGCTTTTGTCTGATGCCAGCAGGCGGAAAAAGCGCAGCCCTTCCTGGTAGCTGCCATTGAGGGTGAGGCTCATCCCCAGCCTGAAGGTGGCATCGGTGCGGAAGAGTTTGCTGCCTTTTTGTTTCAAAAACTGCTCAAAGTATATCTGGGCCCGAAAGTAGTCTTCTTTAAAATAAAAGGCCTTGCCCAACTGGTAGTCCCACAGCGGGCTGAAAAACACGGCCTGGTCCAGCCGGTATTGGTTGCGGGCCCTGAGTAGCTGGAGGGCGGCTTCATTTTCTTTGATGGACATGTAGCCGGCGGCCAGGCAGAGGTCCACAATGAGGTTGGTGGGGTAGCGCTTTTTGAGCTGGGTGAGGCGGTCGATGGCCTTATGGGGCTGGTCGAGCATATTTTTTTCCACATAATAGGCAAAAAGATCCGCCTCCAGCGGCAAAATGTGCCCTGTTTTGGCGGCACGCCGGAGTTGATCCATGCCCAGGTCCATGTCGCCGCTGAAACCCAGTATGTTGGTGAGCCACTGGTATTTGCGGGGAACAGCCCCCAGGGCCACGTTGAAGATGCCCAGTACTTTGAGGTGGTTTTCGTTTCCCGGAAATTTTTTCTCATTTCTGCGTATGCTGCTGCGGCTGCTCTGGAGGAAGCGCAGCGCAGTGAAGTAGTTGCCGTCGAGAAACTCCAGGGCTGCGCGTTTGTAGTACAGCTCCGCCAGCATCACATTTTTCAGTTTGTTTTCGTCAGGGAGGTCTTCTATGGCATCAATGGTGAGGCCCCAATTTTCCTGCAGCTCATGGAGATACACCGGCGACTGGGTAGCCATAAATTTGTAAATAGGGATATGGGCACTGTAAAAATGCCGCAAGGCGGGATCGGAGAGCTGATCTATGCTTTGCCCGGCCTGCCCCAGGCGCAGGTG
>RFHT01000806.1 GCA_003696835.1 Bacteroidota bacterium | reverse complement strand
GGGGAACTGGATGCCGACCGCCTGCTGCCCCTGCTTTACAGGGGGCTGCTGCCCAAACTCGGTAGCACTGTGCTGGGAGAAAAACCGCCATTTGACGGTTGGCAGCCCGCTGCCGATGAGCCTGGCCTCAATCGCACCCCCTTTTATTGCTCTGGTTGCCCGCACAACACTTCCACCTTACAGCTGCCTGAAGGCTCTCAGGCCGCCGCCGGCATTGGCTGCCACGGCATGGCCATTGGCCTGCCCCACACCCACGGCATCACCCACATGGGGGGGGAGGGCGTTCAATGGGTGGGTGCTGCTCCCTTTACCACTACGCCCCACTTGTTTCAGAATCTGGGCGATGGCACCTTGTTTCACTCCGGCTCCCTGGCCATCAGGCAGGCGGTGGCTGCGGGTACCTCCATCACCTTCAAAATTCTCTACAATGCAGCCGTGGGTATGACCGGCGGCCAGCAGGCCGACGGGGCCGTGGGGGTGCCGGAGCTCACGCGTATGCTGCAAGCCCAGGGCGTGCGCCACATCATCGTGACCACCGATGAACCAGACAAATACCCTCCCGGGGCAACATGGGCCTCCGGAGTGGAGGTATGGCACAGGGACCGCATACTGGAAGCCCAGCAAAAACTCAAGGAGATACAAGGCGTAACAGTGCTCATACACGACCAGGGCTGCGCGGCTGAACTGCGGCGCATGCGCCGCAAGGGTCAGGCACCCGACCCACCCATGCGCGTTTTCATCAACGAGGCGGTATGTGAGGGCTGTGGCGACTGCGGCCGCAAATCCAACTGCCTGAGCGTCATACCGGTACAAACAGACTTTGGCCGCAAAACCCAGATTCACCAGGCTTCCTGCAACAAGGACTTTTCCTGCCTCAAGGGGGATTGTCCGGCCTTTGTGTCGGTAGTGCCTAAAAAGCAACTGAAAAAGGAGACCCATATTCCCCAAATCACCGACGAACTCCCCAGGCCCAATTGCCATTCGGGAGAGGCGGCACAGCTGTACATGGTAGGCATAGGTGGCACAGGCGTGGTTACCGTCAACCAGATTCTGGGAACGGCGGCCATGCTGGAAGGCAAGGTGGTCAAAGCCCTGGACCAGACCGGCCTCAGCCAGAAAGGGGGCACGGTGGTGGCCCATCTCAAAATTATGCCGCAGGAGCAGGCCGTTTCGCCCAAAATAGCTGCGGGTGGGGCCGATGCCTACATCGCCTTTGACATGCTGGCCGCGGCCACACACAAACACCTCAAATACGCTGCTCCTGGCAAGACCATCGGCATTGTTTCTACCAGCCGCATTGCTACGGGACAGATGGTGGCCGATCCCCGTGCGGATTTTCCGGAGGTGGAGCGGCTCAGCAGCAAAATTGACGCCCACACCCGCAAGCACTACAACCACTACCTGGATACCCAGGCCCTGAGCCAGGCCTTGTTTCGCAGCCACCTGCCAGCCAACCTGCTGCAAATTGGCGTGGCCTTTCAGGCTGGCTGTATTCCCCTGCGGGCCGAGTCCATCGAACAAGCCATTGAGCTCAACGGAGTGGCTGTAGCCCAAAATATTCAGGCTTTCCGGGCAGGGCGTAAAGCCCTGCTGGACCCCGAATGGGCCGCCCAGCTGCAGCAAATACGCCCGGGCGCCATGAAGGCGCCCCCTTTGCCCGCCAATGCCCCGGATTTGCCCGCCGCCCTGAAAAGCCTGCCGGAAAGCGTGCAGCAGCTCATCGCCCGCCGCTATGCCGATCTGTGTGCATACCAAAACCCGGCCTACGCCCGCCAATACCTGGAGTTTGTGCAGGGCGTGCAGCAGGCCGAGGCCACAGCCCTGGGCCAGCACCGCATCACTGAAGCAGTGGCCCGCTACCTCTACAAACTCATGGCCTACAAGGACGAGTACGAAGTGGCCCGCCTGCACCTGCAACCCCAGGCGGGCCAGGCCCTGCAGGATACCTTCGGGCAGGTGAGCCGCGTCGCTTATTGGCTGCACCCGCCCTTGCTGAGGGCCCTGGGCTGGAAGAAAAAAATCCGGTTTGGCAGTTGGATACGCCCCTTCTTCCGGCTGCTGTACGCCCTGCGTTTGCTGCGGGGAACGGCCCTGGACCCCTTCGGCTATGCCCGCGTGAGAAAAACCGAACGCCAACTGGTGCGGGATTACTGCCAGATGATAGAGAGGCTGATGGAACAGCTGGATGAAAGCAGGGCTGACACCATCCTGAAGCTGGCTGAACTGCCGGATTTGATACGCGGATATGAGGAGGTGAAAATGAAGAATGTACAGCTGTATGAACGGCAAAAGGCGGAATATCTGGCTGATTTACAGACAGCTGTGGTGAGTGAACAACATGGGGATTGAATAACTTTTCAGCAGACAACCATTGATCAAATTGAAGATAAAAATCATTGGTTTTACAAAAAATTTTATTAACTTGTCTGCATCTAGAATATACATAAGGCCAATTATTAAGAGTGAAAAATGAGTTTAACACCCTGATCTCTTAATTTTTGGCCTATTTTTTCAATATAAAATACTGATTGTCAGGATTTTATATCCCGAACTCACCTTAGGTTAATAAGTTTTTTGAGTAACTTCTCTGACCCCTTTTATGGGGCATTCTCTGCTTGGATGATACAATGTCAGAAATGATGGTTGCGCTTGGAGGATGAAAAACGTTCTCCACTTTGTAATTCAATCTCGGAAGTGCTTTTGAGATTGCGGATGCTTGCAATTTGGTCTTTATTTACAATAACGGATTTGTTGATACGAACAAATTTGTCTGGTAGAATTTTCTCCAGCACCTTCAATGATACCCGGATAAGTCTGACACTCCTATCTTCAAAGTGAAAATCCGAATAGTGGCCATCGGATTGGATATAAGTGAGTTTGTCTGGATCAATCAAATGAGTCGTCTTGCCTTCCTGGATTTTGATTTTAGCGTTGATAGAAAAGTGGGAAATTTTGTTCAAGAGATCCGATAAAGAGGATGATTCAGTAGCGGGAAATCTTCTGACCCTGTTGATAGCTTCCTCAAACCTGGATTCATTGTATGGTTTTAATAAATAATCGATGGCATTTTCTTCAAATGCTTGAATGGCATAGGAGTCATAGGCGGTAATGAAAATGATTTTTGGATTTATCGGATCAATCGATTTTAATACCTCAAAACCTGTCATGTCTTTCAATTGAATGTCAAGAAGGACAAGGTCAGGGATTATATTCTTAATCAGTGAAATGGCCTGAGCTCCATTCTCAGCCTCTCCTTGGAGGTCAATATCCTCCATGGCGGACAAGAGCTTTTTCACCCTTCTACGAGAGGGAGCTTCATCATCCACGACAATCGTTTTTATTTTACTCATAGTGGAAGTGATATTTCGTTGATCACCCATTCATTTTTCTGATAGATTCGATATTGAGCATTTTCAAAGCTATTTGTTAGACGTTCTTTTACATTTCGTATTCCCAACCCTTCATTCATAGAACTTAAAGAGGTGCCATTATTTTTTATTTTAATATGAACCATTTCACCCATTCGTTCTGATTCGATCACAATATATAGACTTTTTGTGTTGTCTTTAAATCCGTGTTTAATGGCGTTTTCGACCAAAGGTTGTAATAGAAAAGGGGGTAGCTTGATGTTCAAATCTGCCTCTCTGATATTCAATTGATAATTGAGTTGATGTTCAAAGCGTTTCTTTTCGATGGAGAGGTACTTGTTAAGAATGTTCAGTTCTTCCGAAAGTGCTATTTTCGTGCTAAAATCCATGTCCATAGACACACGAAGCAATTCGCTTAGATCTATTAGCATTTCCTGGGCGGCCTTTTTCTTTTCATCGATGATGGCCACCACATTATTTAGCGTATTAAACAAGAAGTGAGGCTGAATCTGACGTTGTAATACTTCCAGCTGTGTTTTGGTCAGCTCCGTTTCCAACCGATTCTTACTTAGCAAGACGTTCGTTCTTTCCTCATAATAATCTTTACCGATCATGATGAACAATAGAAAAAAGTAGTAAGAAGCAATGTGATGAAGCTCTGTCATGAGGGTTTCAACCATCCCCCCAATAAACAAATTCCATGAAACCTTGAGAAACATCAGTTGGAATTGGCCCACAGAAAATGCCAAATATACCAGAATAAACAAAAACATGAATATGATGTAACCAATGATTTTAATTGTTAGTGATTGGTTTTTCAGAAGCTTATACCCCGGGTATAATACCATCAAAATTGCGGCAAAACCATTTACGATCCTCATGATAGCAATCCAATAGAATTTGTCAAATTGGATTGCATCGGGTCTGATCAGGTAAATCATCAACGTTTCGATTCCTCCTAAAATACTGATGAACGTCCAGGCAATTAAGAGCAACAAAACGGTGGGAAATCGATATAACTCCAACTTCATACTTCTAATATCAAAAAAAAGCATGATATATGAAGCTTTCCTGGCTTCAATTGAACAGCCCTATTTCAAAGATTTATATCAAAATATCCAGCGGTCATGACAAAAAGCGGGATTTCATGACAAAAAACTTCTTAATGGGTGATTCATACGTATTTTTGTTTCATAATCATTTTAAAAATGCGAACCTGTCTAACTCTATCGATTTGGTTTTTACTGGTGAATTTTAGCCAGCAAACTTTCGGACAGAACAAAGCACCGATAACGGCAGACGATAAAGTGCATTTCTGGGGTAGCCTGGATCACTACTATTCAAAAGATTCGATGCTGTGTGCCGATCTGACTATTGTGAGCACACTGCTACGGCCTGAAGAACTCAAATTGTATGTTGTTTGGAATGATTCTGTGATTGACTCTAGAAAAATCACACCAAATGAACGAAGGTGGAAAGACCCTCAAGGTAAGATCAGAGATAAGGATTTAATGTACTTCTATGATGGTCTGGGAATCAGACTATTCTACAAAGATTACTTCTATGAGGGGTGGATCATGCCTTTGGGAAAGGAAAACTGGCAAATCCAATGGGAAAATGCAGGTTCTATGGCTACCAGGATCTCAAACAATGCTCAAGTACTTAAACTGGAATATGATAAGGATCAATTGAGCCTTAAGATATCCTTTATTGAATGTAACTACTTAGCTTGATCGGCTGGCAAAATAAAATATAAATCGTACTTTATGCGTCGAAATGTCTCTACCCAATCACATAAGCGATTGTCATAAACT
>RFHT01000125.1 GCA_003696835.1 Bacteroidota bacterium | reverse complement strand
CGTTCACTTTGTCCCTGAAACCACGCATAAGCAAAGCCATAGATATTGGCCGCCAGCAGCATAAACAGGTTAAAAATGAGGTTGGTAGCGCTTAAGCGCTGAAAAGACTCCGGCATGCCCGCGTACTCGTAATAGCTGTAGGCAAAATCGAAAAAAAAGTAATCAAATACCGTTTCCAGCAGGCTAAAGAGCAGCAGGTAAATCACATTGATGGAGAAGAGGTAGGAGGCTTTTCGCTGCCGCAGATAGGTGGGCAGGGCCAGGTGGGCATAGGTATAGATCAGTAATATGTTGAAAATAAAGCCATATAAAAGGAAAAGGGAGAGCAGCTGGTCATTCAGCGGTTCATAGGAGATGGACACCATTTTGAGAGGAATGGGGCTCAGGAGGATGTACATGCCCACCCAAAGCAAAATATGGGTGCCAGCCAGGATGATTTTCTGTCGCATGCTATTATTATACGCCAGCCATCTCAATTTGACAAACATACTCACAGAGCAAAATGATTTTTTTGAAGACTTTCTCACTGATCTTGCAGACAAGCGATTTGAAACATGTCGCAACACCGGTCGTTATTCAACGAAAAGTGAAATTTGACGTATGAATACATAACCCATTTTTTCCTCCACGAAACCCAAACAACATGAAAACAGTTGAACGTACCCTTTTGAGTATATCCGGTCTTGCCGGAATTGCAGCCTTTTTTCTTCCTTTTTTCCGGGCAGGGCGCTTTTTTAGTGACATTGCCCTGAGTGGCTTCAGCTTTGTGCAGGCAGGCCTGGATGCCGGTGGCGTGGGAGCATATCCCGCCCAAAAACAGGCCTTTATGACTTTTCTGGAAAGCTGGCAGCAGGCCAGTATGTTGGGTATGCTCAAGTATGCAGCTCTTGCCTTTGTATGGTTAGGGCCGGTATTTTTTGTGTTGTATTCCCTTGGCCACTTTTTCCGGGGACTGGCTGGCAGGCACTACAAAAGAGGAATCTTTTTTGCGCTCTTGTACATGGGGGCGGGCTATCTCGTATTCAGGTTTCTGGGGCCGGAAATGGGGCTGGAGTATGGCTTTTTTGATGCCGTTGGGCCCGGCTTTTGGGTAGGCTTTACCGCCATTATCGTAGCAGCTTTTTCTGCTTTTTTTGAGAAAAGTCCTGCCTAACCCCATCATTTTATCGTTACCCCCATGCTAGTACCCAAACGTATCTTGCTTTTCATTGGCGTTTTACTTACCTGCACAGCTGCTGTGTACAGTCAGGAGCTTCCTGCCATACTCAAAGCTCATTATGAGGCGGTTGGGATGGCCAAACTGGCCAAAGCACAGAGCCTTTACCTCAAGGGGGTGATGAAACTGCCCGGCACAGCATACAGCGTTCCCTTTCAAACATATATAAAACCCGGCAACAAGCTGAGAACGGACAGCAAATTTGAAGGCACAACCATTACCCTGGCCTTCGATGGCAAGCAGGGCTGGCAAATCAACCCCATGTCGGGCTCAGACCAGGCAGAGGTCCTTCCCCCTGGTGAGCCGGAGCTGCTCCGCCTGCAGGCTGGTTTGTACAGTCCGCTTTACGATTACGAAGCCAGGGGCTATCAGCTCAGGCTGGCCGGCCAGGAGATGATCAACGACATCAACTGCTATCACCTCATACTCAGTACGGAAAGCGGCGCAGAGGTGAATTATTACCTGGGAGCGGAAAATCACTTCATTCTCCTGTCCAAAAGCACGCTGCAATGGCAGGGAGAGCCTCTGGAAAGCATCAGCACCTTCAGCAGTTTCCGCAAGGTGAATGGCGTGGTGTTTCCCATGCGCATCGACATTCGGCACGCCCAACAACACACCCGTATCAGCCTGCAAAAAATATCTTTCAATGTACAGGTGGCCGACCAGTTTTTCGAAATGCCCGAAGGATAGGATCAGAGCTAGTGCTCAGCTAGCTATTTTCCCCTGCCTTCGATGATGACGATAAGGGTATAGAGCAAGATTTTGATATCCAGCCCGAGGGACATTTGCTCCAGGTACAAGAGGTCATATTGAAGGCGCTCTACCATTTCTTCCACATTAGAAGCATATCCGTATTTCACTTGTCCCCAGGAAGTAATGCCGGGTCGCACCTTGTGCAGGTGCCGGTATTCGGGGGCCACCTTTACAATTTGTTCAATAAAATAGGCCCGCTCTGGCCGTGGCCCCACCAGGCTCATGTCTCCTTTGAGCACATTCCAGAACTGTGGCAGTTCGTCCAGTCTGATTTTGCGCAAAAAGTGGCCCACGCGTGTAATTCTGGGGTCTGCATCGCTGGTGAGTGCCGGGCCGTGCCGCTCTGCATCTACGTACATGGAGCGAAACTTAAAAATGAAGAACGGTTTGCCTCCTTTGCCTATGCGCTCCTGCAGGTAAAAAACCGGACCTTTGCTGTCGAGTTTGATCCAAATGGCGATAATCACAAAAAGGGGAAATAATACCACCAGGGCTACAAATGCGCCCACTATGTCCAGCAGGCGTTTGAGAATGCGCTCCCAGGTATGCATCATTTGGGGAAATACCTCTATAAGGGGCGTTCCCAAAATGTGATAAACCTTGGCACTGCCCACTATGTAGTCATACATGCCCGGTACGAGCTTGATATTGGCCGGTGTATCTTCACACAGTTGGATGATTTGGGGGATTTGCCTGGATTCATCTCCTTCCAGGGCAATGATTATTTCTTCAATCTGGTATTGCTGCACCAGTTGGGGCAATTGGGCCAGTTCGCCCAGCCGGGGCAGCTGGGTGGCCAGTTCGTCTGGCACTGCAGAGCCGGAAGCCGTACATACGTACCCCCTGAATTTATAGCCCAAAGACCGCTTTCGTTTACCCAGCTCGCGATAAATTTTGAGTGCCTGCCCCTGGCAGCCCACCAGCAGGGTGGGAAAACCAATTTTCCCTTTTCGAATGCGCATTTGGGTGCGGGTGGTAATGATGAGGCGCAACAGGGCTACCGCCCCAAACTGAAGCCCCAGGTAAGTGGTAAAGGTATTGCGCAGGGAGGCGTATTCGGGCAGCACGGGGTCATCCAGTACAATGAGAAAAAAAATGACGAGCACCCCCAGCAGGGTATATTTAAACACCTGCCCCAGTTCCTGCAGGCGGGACTTTCTGAAAGGTTTCTGATACAAACCTGCCAGAGCATAAATCCCCACCCAGTAGAGGCCAATGACCAAGGCCGCCGTGATATATACTGGTTTAAACTGGCCTCCATTGCTGAGTATGCGCTGACTAATAGGTACAAATACCAGCCACATTCCCGCTGAGGCAAGAAAGTCCACCACTATGTACAACAAGATTTGCAGGCGATTGCGCTTCATTTAAAGTGAATCAGGCGGATATTGTCCAGAAACAGGTCCCCGGTTTTTCCTTCCCCTTCAGCCCGGATAAACAGGCCAAAGGCTGAACCAGCTGGGGCAGTTTGAATCAAAGGTGTGAGATATAGGTAAATGGTTTGCCATTGCAAACCAGAATTAAAGAAAATGGGTTCGGCGCGCTCCCCTGTTTCTAAAGCAGAGGCAAACTTTAGGCCGGCAGAGAAAGGAATGTCATTGCTGTAGGTAATTTCGGCATACACTTCGGCACCATTTTCCTGGGGCAGGGCAAAAAAGTCCCCACTTACCGCCTCAAAACTGCTGGCCTGTGCGTCGAAGCGCACATGCCCGGATGCCCTGCCCTGAAATACGGTGTTGCGCGTGAGCTGTAGCCTGGCAGCCTGGCCCGCCGGGCTGTTGTTCACCAGTTTCAGAGATGCGCCTTCAAAGCTTTCGATGAAAGGAAAACGAAGCAGGGAGTCGGGAAAATAGGAAAAAGTGGGGCTTAGGCGGAAGGTATCCAGGGGTTGGGTTTCCAGCCCCAGACTGAGGGGCTGCCAGAATGGGTATGCCCGCCTTTGGGCCGATAAACCATTGAGAAATACCCCTCCCCGGATGATGATGTTGCTTTTTTCCTCAACGAATAAAGGAATGCTTGCAGGCAATTGATAAACCCCCACAAAGGCATTGCCGTTTTCCAGCCATACATCTTTTACCCCCAGCTTTGAGTAAAACTGCTTGTCGAGTTGGATTTGGGCATCAGCAATATGCAGGTAGGCAGGCAAGGACTCTTCGGGGTTAATAAATTCACATGCGCACCCCAAAAGCAGCATGCACACACCCAGAGCCCGTGCCCTGACAAATATGCTTCTTAAGCTTTTCATACATATATGCAGGTGCACAAATATAGGAGGAAAATCCTTGGGAAAAGACCAGAACCTTATTTAAAGACAAAATCCTGCGTCAGGATTTTACCTGCTTTCACTTCTACCACTTTCTTTTTGGGGCTTACCTTTACTGCTGTTCCACTCTTATTGGTCAGTACGATCCAGTATTTTCCATCTGTGAGGTTCTCAAACTCGTACTGGCCTTTGAGGTCGAAGGGCCTGGTGGTGACAAATGCCTTTTTGTCATCTGGACCGTAAAGCGAAATCTGAAACAGGCTGGCCAGGCTTTTTGCCGGCCCCTGGGCCTCGCCCACAATTATTCCTTTCTTTAGGGTCTTAGCCGAATCGGAAAGAAATTGCTCCGGAGGGGTATGGCTGGCCGAATGATGTGGCTGGAGGGGTTGAAAGAGGTGCAGGCTCATGCAAAGGCAAGAAATTATCGTAAGCGTTTGCAAATTCATAGATCGTTGATTAATCGTGGTTCCTTACATATTCACAAAAAGAAAAATTAATGCCGTGCGGTATAATTATGATTATGGTTCATATAAATAATATACGCTAAAGTAATAAAAATCATATATTTACACAAGTATGCATGCGTGGTTGGTTCAAATTTTTGTATGAACGAAAATCGAATTTTATACGTTATTCTTACCTTTTAAAAGAATATATCAACTTGGGTATTCAGACGAGTGGATTCTATTCTGACCAACTTCCAGCTCTCATTCTCCTTTTTTAGCACAGCGCTTTGTCTCCAGTTGATGTGTTTTGTTTGCTGGTTTTCCTTTTGTACTGCCTGGTTTTGGTAGTGCACCCAGGCCAGAGGGAGTTTTACTTGCACACTGGGATTTTTTAGCTCGTATTGTATCAGCACCTTGCCCCGGTCGGGCTCCATAAAGCTGCGGAGTTCTTCCAGACTCCAGTCTTTTCCTCCTTCAGAAAACCTAAAACCGGCCTCGCACTGCGCCTGCATGTCCTGAAAGTCGTACTGTGATGCTGCATAAAAAAAACGTTGCAGGCACTGAATAAGGGCTTCCGCCTCAGGGTGTCGGGCAAGTGACTCTTCTCCGACCGGAGAAGGAGAATCGCAGGCCAGCAAGAGCAGCAGGAAAAAAAAGCTGAATTGCCTCATACAGAAGGGCTTAAAACCATTGCTCAAAAAATTGCGCTAAAAAAATGCCAAAGAATGTTTAGATTAGATTTTTCCAAATCCCCACACGCAAATCAATCCAAAAAATACTTGCGCCAGATCACAAATTGTCATGCAAAAACTCAGGTACTTTCCCCTCCTGCTGCTGGGCGCTTTTATGTTGGGCATCCTTGGCTGCAACACCGGCGACCATGCCCGGCAGGCAGCGTCTGAGCCCCTTCCCCAGGTGGTGGACTATAACTTTCACATCAGGCCCATCCTCTCCGACCGTTGCTATGCCTGCCACGGGCCTGATGCGCACAAACGGGAGGCAGGCCTGAGGCTGGATACCGAAGCGGGCGCCAAAGGCTTACTGGCCGAAACCCGGCACCGGGCAGTAGTTCCCGGCAAGCTGGAGGAGAGCGCCCTCTGGTACCGCATTTCGCACGAAGACCCCGAAGAGCGCATGCCCCCTCCTGCTTCCAACCTGAGCCTGAATGAACGGGAAAAGTTGTTGCTTAAAAAATGGATAGAGCAGGGTGCGGAATGGAAACCTCACTGGGCATTTATGCCACCAAAAATGCCGGATATACCTGTGGTTAAACACAAAGACTGGCCAAAAAATGCCATTGATTATTTTGTGTTGCACGGCATGGAAAGCAAAGGGCTCAGCCCCTCTCCTGAAGCCAGCAGGGAGCAGCTCATCCGGCGCCTTTCCTTTGATTTGCGCGGCTTGCCCCCTACCCTGGAAGAAATGGATGCCTTCCTGGCCGACAAGTCGGCCGACGCATACTCCCGGCTGGTGGACCGCTTTCTGGCCGACAGCGCCTTTGGGGAACGCATGGCCATCGACTGGCTGGATCTGGCGCGCTATGCCGATTCCCATGGCTACCAGGACGACCTCGAGCGCAGCATGTGGCCCTGGCGCGACTGGGTAATCCGTGCATTTAACCGCAATATGCCCTACGACAGCTTTCTCACCTGCCAGCTGGCAGGTGACCTCCTGCCCACCCCCACCTATGAGCAAGTACTGGCCACGGGTTTCAACAGGAATCACAAGATTACCCAGGAGGTGGGAGTCATTGACGAAGAGTACCGCGTGGAATATGTGGTGGACCGCACCAATACCTTTTCGGCGGCCTTTATGGGGCTCACCATGGAGTGCGCGCGTTGCCACGATCACAAGTACGATCCTTTTACTCAAAAGGAATACTACCAGTTGTTCAGTTTTTTTAACAATATAGACGAAAAAGGCCGGGTGGACTACAATGTGGAGGTGGCAGAACCCACCCTGGAACTGCCCGAAGAAACGGTGGCTGCCCATCAAACCTTTATTCACAAGCTCATTGCACAGCAGGCTGCTAAGCTCCGTCAGTATCAGGAGGAAAAATTGCAGCAGCAGCCGGTGGTCATGCGCATCAGGAACGCGCCTTCTCACAACAAACTGCCCTTTTCACCTGATTTGTACTTCCACCTGGATGACCTGCGTGACAGCAGCCTCAGCGATGCGGCAAGGGGAAAGGTGCGGGCCCGCATGGGCGGCATGCCCGTACCCGTAAAGGGGAAATATGGAGGAGGAGCCGACTTTAATGGTCAGAATTTTCTCGAATTGCCCAACTGGCCGGCCATTCGAAGCAGGAGGGGTTTTTCCATCAGTATGTGGATACGCTCACCCGATGGGGGGGCGAGGGGAACCCTGGTGGCCCAGACGACGGTTGGGGATGACCATTACCGGGGTTTTGAGTGTTATATCACCAACCCCAAGCGGGTGGGGGCACGCATTACGGGCAGTAAAAATGCCAATATCATTGTAGAAACCCACGAGCCCGTACCAGCAGATACCTGGATGCACATGGTGCTGGTGTATGATGGCTCAGGCAGCGCAGAAGGAATGAATTTTTACTGGAATGGGGAATTGCAGAAAAAAATTGTAAAACGCGACAGCCTCAGAGGCAGTGCCACCAACCGGGAGCCCCTGCGGATAGCCAAACGCACCGACAGGAAGGGACTTTTCTGGGGGCAGATGGACGAGCTCATGTTTTTTTCCCGGGCCCTGAAGCCTGAAGAAATCCAGTCCCTGGGCAAATACGACCCCCTTGCAGAAATTGCCCAAAATGCGAGGGAAGAAAGGACTGCCGAAGAACAGCAGCGCCTCCTCATTCATCAGCTTTACCAGCAGGATGTCCATTTTCTTCAACTCAGTGAGCGGCTGCGTGAATACCAGATACGGAATGTGCGGCTGCAGGACGTGGTGCTCAAGCCCACCATGGTGATGAAGGAAATGGAGAAGCCACGTCCGGCCTTTGTATTGGTGCGCGGGCAGTACGACCAACCCGCTGAGCGCGTATTTCCCGGCACACCTGCTGCCATTTTGCCCTTTGACAGCACCCGCTACCCCCCCAATCGATTGGGCCTGGCACAATGGCTGCTTTCCGAGCAGCACCCCCTCACTGCCCGGGTGGCAGTCAACCGCTTTTGGCAGATGGTATTTGGCCGGGGGATGGTAAAAACACCGGAGGATTTTGGCAGCCAGGGAGCGTTGCCCTCTCATCCGGCTCTGCTGGACTGGCTGGCCGTCAGCTTCCGGCAGGGGGGCTGGGATGTAAAAAAGCTGATGAAGCTAATGGTGATGTCAGCTACTTACCGTCAGCGCAGCCATGTTACTCCCAGGCTTCAACGCCTGGACCCTCAAAATCAGTGGCTGGCGCGCGGGCCCCGCTATCGCCTGCCTGCTGAAATGATACGCGACCAGGCCCTGGCCGTTAGCGGCCTGCTGAACCGCAAAATGGGCGGGCCCAGTGTAAAGCCTTACCAACCACCTGGCTTGTGGCTGGCAGCAGCTTCGGGTAATCAACCTCTGCGCAAGTACATACAGGATCATGGAGAAAATCTCTACCGGCGCAGCATTTACACCTTCTGGAAGCGCACGGTGCCCCCGCCCAACATGATTACCTTCGATGCAGCCACCCGCAACCAATGTGTGCTGAAGCGGCAGGCCACCAGTACCCCCCTGCAGGCCCTGGTATTGCTCAACGACCCCCAGTTTGTGGAAGCTTCCCGCCTGCTGGCCCAGCGCATGATAGATGAAGGGGGGCATGATGCGAGGGAACGTCTCAGCCTGGGATTCCGGCTCGTTACCTCCCGTTTTCCCAGTGAAGAGGCCCTCGGCCTGCTCGAAGACATGCTGCAGCAGGAGTTGGCTAATTTTGGGCAGGCGCCGGGCCATGCTGAGAAGCTACTGCATACCGGGGAGTATCCCCTCCCGGACCATGTTGGGCCTGCCGAGTTGGCCGCATATACCGTAGTAGCCAATGTGCTGCTCAACATGGTGGAATCTGTAACCCAATCTTAACAACTGATTATCATGAATATTCCCGCTACCATCACCAGTCGCAGGCATTTTTTGTCCAGGTGCAGCCTGGGCCTGGGTGCGGCCGCTCTGAGCAGCCTGCTGCCAGGCTGCAGCATACAAACAAGCGCCCCGGCTGTGGCCGGCCATGGGGGCGTACTGCCTGCCCCTCACCACTTTGCCCGTGCCAAACGGGTCATCTACCTCTTTCAGAGCGGAGGGCCTGCCCAAATGGAGTTGTTTGATTACAAACCTTTGCTGAGGGAGCGGCAAGGCGAGGAGCTGCCCGAATCGGTGCGCATGGGCCAACGGCTTACGGGCATGACCGCCAACCAGAAGCAACTTCCCCTGGTAGGCAATCACTGGGATTTTCGTCAGCATGGAAAAAGCGGCCAGTGGATCAGCGAACTGCTTCCCCATACGGCAGGTGTAGCCGATCACTTGTGCATCATCAAAACCCTGCATACCGAAGCCATCAACCACGACCCGGCCATTACCTTTTTTCAGACGGGCTCCCAGCAGAGCGGCCGCCCCAGCATGGGCGCCTGGCTCAGCTACGGCCTGGGCAGTGATAATGAAAATTTGCCCACCTTCTGCGTGCTGCTCTCCAAAGGCACGGGCCGGGTGGCAGCGGCCCAGCCGCTTTTTGCACGGCTTTGGGGCACGGGCTTTTTGCCTTCGGTACACCAGGGGGTGCAGTTTCGTTCCGGCAAAGAACCCATCCTTTACGTGGCAAACCCCGAGGGTATCACCCAGGCGGGCAGGCGCCGAAGCCTGAACTACCTGCGGCAGCTCAACAATCTGTACCAGGATGAAGTAGGCGACCCTGAAGTGAGAAACCGCATTGCACAATACGAAATGGCCTACCGCATGCAAACTTCGGTACCCGAAGTGACGGACATCGGCTCTGAGCCAGATTACATCTACGATTTGTACGGCCCCGATGCCCGCATACCGGGCACCTATGCGGCCAACTGCCTGCTGGCCAGAAGACTGGCCGAGCGGGGCGTAAAGTTTATACAGCTCTATCACCAGGGCTGGGATCACCACAATGATTTGCCCGACCACATCGCCAAACAATGCAGGGATACCGACCAGGCCTCGGCTGCCCTGATCCGGGACCTGCATCAGCGGGGTATGCTGGAAGATACCCTGGTGGTATGGGGAGGAGAGTTTGGCCGCACCAACTATTCACAAGGTCGCATCACCAAAGAGAGCTACGGCCGCGACCACCATCCCCGCTGCTTTTCTGTCTGGATGGCAGGAGCGGGTGTGCATGCGGGCTTGTCCTATGGAGAAACCGATGATTTTGGCTACAACATTGCCAGAGACCCCGTGCATGTACATGATTTCCAGGCCACTCTGCTGCACCTGCTGGGCATTGACCACGAACGGCTCACCTTCAAGCACCAGGGCCGAAGGTACCGCCTTACCGATGTACATGGAAAGGTGGTGCGGGAGTTACTGGCCTGATACGGCTATCCTCAATGTTTCATGTTTACAGCCGTGACGGTATATCCCGCCCGCAGCAGCAGGGCTATTACCCCCTCATTCCCCGGAAGGTGTCCCGCCCCTACAGCAATGAACAGGGGTTCTTTCTTCATCAGCTTTTCCAATACGGGAATCCAGTTTTGGTTGCGCTGCCCCAGCAGACTTCCCATTTGGTCGGCCAGTTCGGGGTCTTGCTCAATGAGGCTTAGCAAGCCGCCGAGGTCTTGTTTGCGATAGAGGGCAATCATCTGTTTCACCTGCTCGCAGGATTTGCCCGGATTTCGCACCGTTTCCATGAGCTGGGCGGCCTGCTCTTCCAGGGGGATTTCATCCAGAAAAGCCATTTGCTCATCCACGGTTTCCAGGCCGCTGGTTTCCTTACCGGCAGCATTAAATTTTTGCATAAAATACAGCTCATAGGATTCCGAGGCTCCCTGCAGGCAATAGGAAGCAGCTACTTGCTGGGAAATAAATATGGGCTTAATCATTTGGTACATGGGAATAGATACCGGCAGGCTGTCTTTCATAAACGTTTTGAGGTAGGCATAATCTTCCTCGCTCAACAATTTTTTGAGGCTGGTGGAGGGTGGCATCACCATGCCCATCATGGATTTGAGCATGGAGGGGCCATTGAGGTCTATTTCCATCACCAGGCGGGTGCAACTGTCCAGCACCTGCTCCAGCTCAGGGGGTATAAAGAAAGAGTCTTTGGGAATGATGTGCATGGTGCCGAATAAGTAAGAGGGCGCAGGCAGGCTGTCCCCCTCAATTTTCCACAGCAAAGAGCCATAAGCGGAAGGTGCGGGTACCTCCAGGCTGTCGGTAGCCACCTGGGCCTGTCCACCTATTCCGGCCAAGATCCAAAAAAGAAAAAGACAATATCGCATACACATAATTGAAGTAATTCCAGGGTAAAAAAAGGGGTTACTGACTATTTTTACGCATCAGGGTGCGAAAGGTATAGGCATATTCGTGCTGGGCGTCGGCCTGTCGGGCGTCCACCTCCACCACCTCCCAATTTTCGGGTTGTGGCAGTTCAAACAACACATCGCCTTCCACCTCGGCGTGTACCAGGGTCTCATATATAAGGGTTACGTAGCCTTTTTCTATGGCCTCACGATAGACCCCTGCGCCGCCAGTAATAAACACCAGGGGCTCATCTTTTACCAGTTCCAGGGCTGCCTCCAGAGAAGTGGCTAGCTCGCAGCCTGGGGCCTGGAAGTGGGGGTTGCGGCTGATGACGATGTTGCGCCGATGGGGCAAGGGTTTGCCCAGGGATTCGTAGGACTTTCGGCCCATGATGATGGGGTGGCCTTTGGTTTTTTCTTTAAAAAACCGAAAGTCCTTGGGTAAGTGCCAGGGCAAATCGTTGTTTTTTCCAATAACTCCGTTCTCCGAAACTGCGTATATAGCTGCAATTGTTTGTGACATAGTTTGTTAGTTAAACGAACAGAAAGGCTGTTTCCGTGCCGGGCAGGTTACTTCCCTTGGCGACAGGCCCGCCCGGCAGCTTTTTTTAGCGGCTTTTAGCCCTTATCTTTGCAAAGTAATCATACATTGTCCAGAAAATGAAACGAACATACCTCAGTGTGATATTGTTGTCGTTCCTGCTGGCCCTGGGGGCCTGCAAACAGGAGCAAATGCCCGAAGGCATCATTCCCCAGGCAGAGATGAAAGAAATCCTCAAATCCATTCATCTGGCCAATGCCATGGGACAGCGGACCGGCAACACCCTGGAGCAGCGCAATGCCAACCGGCAGGAGCTCTACAACGCCATTTTTTCCCGCTTTGGTGTGGACCGGGAAACTTTTTACAACAGTTATCTCTACTACCTCGACCACCCCGAAAAGCTGGACCCCATCTATAAAGACATCATCACAGAACTGAACGAGGCCGAACCCATAGAGAATGAATACGAATACGAGTCGCGCAGGAAAAAAGACCTGGGCACGCCTAAACCCATTGACAAAGCTGGAGACACTTCAAAGTGAAGTATTTAACTGAAAGCAGGATGAAGTGTATCAATGCCCACACCTACGAAAAACTCGGTTTTGACGTCATTCTAGCCTATATACAGCAGAAGGCCATGAGCAGGGAGGCCAAAGAAGCCTGCATGCATATTGCGCCTTCAAGCGATACAGCCCTGCTGCTGCCGGAGCTGAAAAAAGTGCGGGAATACAAGCAATTACTCGAATATGATGATGCTTTCCCCGAGGCCGTTTTTATGGGCATGAGCCAGGTAGTGGAAAAACTGCAAATAGCCGGCAACTGGCTTTCAGCCGAAGAGTTGTTCCGCCTGCTCAACTGGCTGAGGCACCTTCAAAATGCACGTGCATACTTTCAGGCGCGCAAGGAAGCATATCCCCTGCTGTACGAAATGCTGCATGCGGGCAGTCTGGAAAACAGGCTGGCCGACCGCATCAGCAACATACTGGACGAGCGGGGCAACATACGCGACAATGCTTCACCCGAACTGGCCAGGATCAGAAAAGAAATGGTCGTCAAATCGGCGGAAATACGCAAGCTGATGAGCCGGGTACTGCGCCATGCCCAGCAAAACAACTGGAGTGTGGAAAAAGAGGTGGCCATACGGAACGGCCGCATGGTAATACCCGTACGAGCTGAAGCCAAAGGACGCATACCCGGCTTTGTGCAGGATGTGTCCCAGTCGGGAGGCACGGTGTACATCGAGCCTTCGGAATCCCTGGCCATCAACAACCGCTTGCGCGAGCTGGAAATACGGGAGCACAATGAGGTTATCCGCATTCTGACCGCCATTACGGCGGAAATACGGCCCCATTTGCCGCAAATTGCGGCATTTTCGGAGCTCATCACCCAGCTGGATCTCATCAGGGCCAAAGCCCTGCTTGCTGTGGAACTACAGGCCGAGCTCCCCCTCATTGAGGCTGAAGGCGAGGTGCTGGACCTGCGCGATGCCTACTATCCCCTGCTACAGCTGAAAGCCCGGCAAACGAAAGCGGAGGTAGTTCCCCTGCATCTCAAGCTGGACAAAAAAAGCAGAATTGTCCTCATTTCCGGTCCCAATGCAGGAGGCAAATCCGTGAGCATGAAAACCGTGGGGCTGCTGCAGCTCATGCTGCAGGCGGGCATGCTGGTACCCGTCAATGAAGGCTCGGTTTTTCGCATCTTTGACGGCCTCTTTCTCGACATAGGCGATGAGCAGTCTATTGACAATGACCTGAGCACCTACACCTCCCGTCTGTATCAGATGCGCCTGATGGGCGACCAGATGAACCAGCGTTCACTTTTTTTGATTGATGAGTTTGGCAGTGGTACCGACCCTAAGCTGGGAGGAGCCATTGCCGAGGCGTTTTTAGAACGCTTTCTTCGGCAGGGGGCCTATGGGGTGATCACCACCCACTACGGCAACCTCAAGGACTTTGCCGAGGTGACGCCGGGTATCATGAATGCTGCCATGCAATTTGACACCCAAGAGCTCAAGCCTACCTATTTCCTTATGCCGGGCATACCGGGGCGGAGCTATGCCTTTGAAATGGCCAGGCGGGTGGGAGTGCACCCCAGCATATTGAGGCGGGCACGTAAAAAAGCGGGCAGTGGTGAAATGGAAGTGGAGCAGTTACTGAGAAAGCTGGAGCAAAAAACCACTGAGTTGAATCATTTACTCAAGGAAAACCAGCAAAAATCCCGGCAGCTCAAGGAGCTGGTGGGCCAGAACGAAGCCCTGAAACAGGAGCTGGAGCAAAACAAAAAGCAAATCATGCGCGAGGCGAAGGCCGAAGCCCGTGCCCTCATTCAGCAGTCAAACAAACTCATCGAGCAAACCATACGGGAAATCAAGGAAAAGCAGGCCGAAAAAAAAGCCACCCAAAAGCTGAGGCAAAAGCTCAAAGCTGCCATGCCCCTGCCGGAGCCGGTAGAGGAATCCGTGAGACCTGAGGCACAGCAGGCTTCCGTAAAAGTATTGCCGGGAGAGGTAAAGCCAGGCGACTGGGTGAAATGGAAAAACTCGGACAACTACGGCAGGCTGGTAGAAATACAGGGAAAAAAACGGGGGTTGGTAGAGATGGGCGAGGTGCGCCTCACGGCCCGGCTGGACCAACTGCAAAAAATCGAGCCTCCCGCCTCTTCCTCGCGCAAGCAAATTCCCGCTACTCACCTGCCCTTTGTGCAGGCCCAATTTGAGTTGGACGTGATGGGCAAACGCGTTGAGGAGGCCCTGCCAGAGGTGGACAAATTGCTGGACCAGGCCATGCTGGGGGGGCTGAAGTGGGTAAAAATTTTGCATGGCAAGGGCTCTGGTGTGCTGCGCGATGCCATCCGCAAACACCTCAAAGACTTTCCCTTTGTGGCGGGGGTGGAAGACGCCCCCATAGAGCAAGGCGGTGCCGGCTGGACCATTGTGGAGTTGAAAGCGTGAATTTTTTTCAGGAAAATTCATTTTTTCATTACCTTTGCCCGGTCTCCAATATGCCCTGCAACATGGAATCTATGAATTACACCTTTACGGAAGCAGAGAAAGCAGAAATCCAACGCCACATTGAGAAATATCCCGACCGCCGCTCTGCGGTGATGCCCGCCCTGTGGATTGCACAGGAGAAGTTTGGCTGGCTTTCCAACGACGCCATCAGGCTGGTTGCCGAAACCATCGACATTCCCTACGCCCATGTGTATGGGGTGGCTTCTTTTTATACCATGTATTTCAAGGAAGAAGTGCCCCCCCACCTGCTGGAGGTATGCACCTGTTTTACCTGCGGAGAAATTGGTGGGGAAGAAATGCTGGCTTATGCCCGGGAATACCTCGAGGCAGATGAAAAAGGCCGCAGCAAGGACGGATTGTTCTGGACCCGTTCGGCTGAGTGCCTGGGCGCCTGCGATACCGGGCCGGTATGCCAGATCACCAACCGCCGCTATGTGCACAGGCTCACCAAAGAAAAAGTACGGGAGGTAATCGAAGCCCTGCGGGCGGGCAAGGAAATTCCTTATGAGCCCATTCCCCTTAACGACCAAAGTATTCTCGACGACTGATGATGAAATATATCCACCGGGACCCTGCCTGCCTGTTGCTCGAAGACGGCTTGTTTTTTGAAGGCCTGGCCATCGGCCAAAAAGGAACCACCACCGGAGAACTTTGCTTTAACACCAGCATGACAGGCTACCAGGAAGTCTTTACTGATCCTTCCTATTACGGCCAGATTCTCATCGAAACCCACACCCATATTGGCAATTACGGCGTACACCCCTCGGAGTACGAAAGTTCTTCTGCCAAAATTGCGGGTTTGATTGTCAAAAATTTCAGCCATATTTATTCGCGCCACAATGCTGTGGAATCTCTCGACTCTTTTTTACAGCACAACAATGTGGTGGGTATCTCCGACGTGGATACCCGTTTGCTGGTGGGGCATATTCGTTCCAAAGGCGCCATGAATGCCATTATTTCTTCGGAAATATTTGACAAAAAGCAGTTGAAAAAGCTGCTCAAAGCATGTCCGCCCATGGACGGTCTGGAGTTGGCTACCAAAGTGAGTACCATACAGCCTTATTTTCACGGCAACCCCAATGCCAGGTACCGTATTGCTGTGCTGGATGTGGGGGTAAAAAAGCACATTCTCGATTGCCTGGCCCGGCGCGACTGCTACCTGAAGGTATTTCCGGCTACAGCTACCTACAAGGAACTCAACAGCTTCCGCCCGCATGGGTTTTTTATTTCAAATGGCCCCGGCGATCCCGCTGCCATGCCTTACGCCATACAAACGGTGAAAGAAATTCTGCAGGCCGACCATCCCCTCTTTGGCATTTGTCTGGGCCACCAGCTCATAGCCCTGGCCTGTGGGGTTAATACTTATAAAATGCACCACGGACACCGGGGGGCCAACCATCCGGTGAAAAACCTCCTTACGGGAAAGTGCCAGATTACTTCCCAGAATCATGGCTTTTGCGTATCCAGAGAGGAAATCGAAAACTCGCCTGATGTGGTGGTGACCCATGTAAACCTCAACGACCACACCATAGAAGGGGTTCGCATTCGCAATAAGAAAGCCTTTTCGGTACAATTTCACCCCGAAGCTTCGCCCGGGCCACATGATAGCTTTTATTTGTTCGACGAATTTATTCAACTCATAAAAAATGAAGACCGGCAAGTACTCGTATAACCCCCCTGCCTCTGTTTGTTTCCGGAAGGGGATTGCCGGGTCGCTTTCCTGATACCCAATCTTTGAGAAGAAATCAAAATTTGCTTGCTTTGAGCGCATTTTCGGGCATGGAGGCTCCCGATGTGCCCATTCATTTAACCCAAAGAACCCTTTTGTCATGAAAATACTCAAATTTGGGGGATCTTCCGTTTCCAATCCGGAGCGCGTACGAAATGTTGCCAACATCATTAAACACCAGCATGAGCAGGGGGAGCAGATCGCCGTGGTGGTATCAGCGATGGGGGGGCTCACCGACCAGCTCATTGCCATGAGCAAACAGGCCGAGAGCGGCGATATGTCATACAAAAGCCTGCTGAAAGAAGTGGGGATGCGGCATTTCTCTGTGATTGGCAACCTGCTGCCCAAACAAAAGCAACAGGCCATACAGCAAAAGTTGGTCGCCGCCCAGGAAGAGCTGGGCAATTTGCTCTATGGGGTATGCCTCATCAGAGAACTTAGTGCACGCACCCTGGACTATATTCTGAGTTTTGGAGAACGAAACTCAGCCTACATGCTGGCCGAAGTGCTGCAGCACTACCAGGTACCCGCCCACTACCTGGATGCCCGCAACATCATCTTTACCGATGACCAGTATGGGGGAGCCAAAGTGGACCTCCCCTACTCTTATGACAAAATCCGCGAATACTTCAGGCAGCATGAGGGAGTAAATATTGTTACTGGCTTTATCGCTTCCACCCACCATGGCGTTACCACTACCCTGGGTCGGGGCGGCTCCGACTATACGGCTTCCATTCTGGGCGCTGCGCTGGATGCAGAGGAAATACAAATCTGGACGGACGTTTCGGGCGTTATGACGGCCGACCCCAACAAAGTACCCAAAGCCTTCCCGGTTGCCTCTATGACCTACCAGGAGGCCATGGAAATGTCGCACTTTGGTGCCAAAGTCATTTATCCTCCCACCATCCTTCCTGCGCTGGAGAAGAAAATTCCCATTCGCATCAAAAACTCCTTCCAGCCCGAAGCTCCCGGAACCTATATCAGCGAGCATGCCGTATCGAATGGAAACATTTTGCGGGGCATTTCCTCCATCGACCAGGTGGGCATGCTCACCCTGGAGGGCAGCGGCCTGGTGGGCATGGTGGGCTGTGCTGCCAGGGTGTTCAACGCCATGGCCCAGCACGACATCAACATTATTCTCATCACCCAGGGCTCTTCCGAACACTCTATATGCTTTGCCGTAAGGCCAGAAAAAGCGGCATTGGCCAAAAAGGCCCTTGAAAAAGAGTTTGCACTCGAGATGCAGGCCCGCCTCATCGACCCGGTGAAGCTGGACAAAAACCTTTCTATTCTGGCCATTATTGGGGAAAATATGAAGTCGCAGCCCGGCATCTCCGCCCGGCTTTTCCAGGCATTGGGGCGCAACGGCATCAATGTAGTGGTAACTTCCCAGGGTTCTTCTGAGAGAAATATTTCGGTGGCCATTGACAAAAAGGATGTGACCAAAGCCCTGAACGTGGTTCACGAGGCCTTCTTTCTTTCGGGTACGCATTCACTCAATCTCTTTATTGTGGGCGTAGGCCAGGTAGGCGGCACCCTGCTGGAGCAACTCCGGGAAAATGTTCCCTACCTTTACCAGCAACAATCCATGGACATACGGGTAATTGCGCTGGCAAACAGCAAAAAGATGGCCTTCCACAAGAATGGCTTTCAGCTCAACAACTGGAGAAAGCAGCTGGAAAAATCTGAAGCGACCATGGATATTGACCATTTTATAGAAAAAATGGTGCGCCTCAACTTGCCTAACAGCGTATTTGTGGACAATACGGCCAATGAAGAAGTGGCTGCCCGCTACGAACGCATACTGGAGGAGAGTATTTCCATATCCACTCCCAATAAAATTGCCATTTCGGGCAGCTATTCCCGCTATCAGCAACTGCTGAAAATTGCCGAAAAAAGAAGGGTAAAGTTTGAATATGAGACCAATGTAGGCGCAGGCTTGCCGGTCATCACTACCCTGAAAGACCTCATCAACAGCGGAGACCGCATTTTGAAGATTGAAGGAATCTTATCGGGTTCGCTTTCCTTCATATTCAACTCTTTTGGCCCGGGCAGGCGTTTCAGCGACATTGTGAGGGAAGCTGGCGAAAAGGGATACACTGAGCCCGATCCGCGCATAGACCTCAACGGTGTGGATGTACGGCGCAAATTGCTCATTCTGGCCAGGCAGTGTGGGCTCGCCCTTGAGCTGGAAGACATACAGCTGGAGAACATTCTGCCGGCAGCATGCCGGGAGGCAGCGGGGCTGGAACAGTTTTTTGCCGAACTGGAAGCAGCTGATGATCATTTCGAGCAATTGCGGGCTGCTGCTGCCGGCCAGGGCCAGGTGCTGCGCTACATTGCCACCCTGGAGCAGGAGCAGGCCACCATCAGCCTGCAGGCCGTGGGGCAGGACAATCCTTTTTTCCAGCTTTCGGGCAGCGACAACATGATTGTGTTTACCACTGAGCGCTACAAGCAGCGCCCGCTGGTGATCAAGGGGCCGGGCGCCGGTGCTGAGGTGACGGCCGCGGGTGTATTTGCTGAGATCATCCGAATAGGAAATTACCTGGCTTAGATTTTTGACCCATGATGCGCAACGAAATACATGTATTTGCCCCGGCCAGCGTGGCCAATGTGGCCTGTGGTTTTGATACCCTGGGCTTTGCCATACACCGCCCCGGCGATGACATCATCGCCAGGTTTAGCAACGAGCCGGGGCTCACCATCAGCAAGATCACTGGCGATGGAGGAAAGCTGCCCCTGGATGTGAAGAAAAACACGGCGGGCGTGGCCGCCGAAGCCCTGATAGAACATTTAGGTGTGGTGCAGGGTATAGAGCTGGAAATACACAAAGGTATTCCCATTGGAAGCGGGCTGGGCTCCAGCGCCTGCAGCGCTGTGGGGGCTGCCCTGGCAGTAAACGAACTCATGGGCCGCCCGCTGAGTAAAAAAGAGTTGCTCCCCTTTGCCCTCAAAGGGGAGGCCATTGCCAGTGGGGGCGCCATTCATGCCGATAACGTAGGGCCCTGCCTGCTGGGGGGCATTGTGCTGGTGCGTTCCAACAAAGACCTGGATACCATCAATATTCCTGCGCCGGAAAACTTGTACGCGGCTGTGGCCCTGCCCGAACTGGAGATTCTCACCACCGAGGCACGCAGTATTTTGCGCACCGAAATTCCCATGGCCGATGCCATCACCCAATGGGGCAACCTGGGCGGTATGGTAGCCGGCCTGATGAAGCAGGACTACGAACTCATTGG